>JBQCEA010000064.1:0-3932 GCA_051960695.1 Mucilaginibacter sp.
GAATGAAGAAGCAAGTTTTGTATTTCAAAAAGAAGTCGCTGTTTTAGCAATTGAGTAGCGGTCGTGTTGAACTGGGCTTTGACCGCTTTGTTCAGTGAAATTCTGCTGATGCCCAACATTTCAGCATAATCCCCGATCCGCTGCACCTCCCTGATGTGGATCTCCATTAAATTCTTGAAAAGAAAAGCAAAGTTATCCCCTGATTTTTTCAAAGGCAGTGCATGTTGATTTGCATATCGGCGGTTCAGCGTCTGTAGCAGATAGTATAATAATGAGCGAATAATATGGACACTATCGGTTTCACTATTCAAAAGCTCCACTTTGATCTCTGTCAACAGGCTGCAGTATTTCAGCATTTCATCCTGATCAATATTCATTTTTAAAGGATGTACCAACTGGTAAAAGTAAAGTAAGCGGTAAGTGAATAGCTTATCGGCGAAAAAGTCATTTAAAAAGGCTTCCTGAAAAACCAAAGTAGTAACCTCAAGATTGTTGGGATCCAATCTCCAGTTTCGTTTTTGAAACGGTGAAATAAAGATAATCGAACCAGCTTTCAACTCGATTTCTTGCTGGTTTAGAATGAGTATACCCTTTGCTTCTTTAAAAAATAAAACCTCGAAATAGTCAGTATCAAAAGTACCTGTATCCGTGTAATCAATATCTTTTTCTGTTAACACATTTAACAGGAAATCAACTCCGCATTCAGTCTTATGAAATTTAATGGTTTTCATGATTTGATTTGAGTACACAAAGTTAGTAAAATGTCTTTTACTGATAATTCTATGATAGGACTTGGGTTATCAAAATGGTAGTAATTAGCAAGTGTTTGATACCTTAAAGATAACCCGCTGTCACGACCTTTGCATTGAACTCATTACTCCGAAAGTCTTAATTTAAGGAGTGTGGGATATTATTAAAAAAAAATAGAAATTCATGAAAAAAGTACTTTTAGCATTGGCGATTACGCTATCCGCTACCTTATCGTTTGCACAAACTAATTTAGGCACAAAACCGACCCTTCAGTTGGTCAGAAACGCAACATTACTCATTGAGTATGGTGGAAAAAAGATTTTGGTCGATCCAATGCTGTCTCCAAAAGGAGCAATCGAGTCTTGGGCCGGAATCTATTACTGTCCGGTAAAAAGTATTTCATTTATAAAAAAGGAGGTCGTTGGACCTCCGTAAATTGGTAGTTTTGAGTTACCACACTTAAAACATGCCAATATGAACAAAAGTACTTTTTTTAGCGGACAGCCGATCTTCACTCAGCTTTTAAAATTCATTCCAAAAGATACCATATTTCGCATTGCCAGGCAATATAGCGCTGACAGATATTGCAAGCGTTTTTCTACTTATGAGCATTTGGTTACGATACTTTATTCCGTCTTTAATAATTGTAATTCGTTAAGAGAAGTTACAACCGGTATGCTTGCTTCGGAAAAACGTTTATCGCATCTAGGTATTCGTTATCATCCAAGACGTAGCACTATATCAGATGCAAATACAAGAAGGAACGAAGAAGTATTTCGCGAGATTTATAATTGTCTTTTTAAGCGATATGCTCCTTTTTTATCGGACAGCCGAAAGAAAAGCAACGCTTCCAGATTATATATTATCGATAGTACGGTTATTTCTCTTTTTCAGGAAGTGCTGCGGACTTCAGGTAAAATTCCGGTAAGCGGAAAGAAAAAGGGTGGTATTAAAGTGCATTCACTTATAAGAAGTGACCAGGATGTTCCTTCCATGGTTCGCATTACCGAAGCGGCAGCCAACGATTCTCAGTTTTTAAAACAGGTCAATCTTCCAAAGGGGTCAATCATTGTCTTTGACCGGGGATATCGTGATTTTACAAGTTTGAATCGCTTTAGCAGTGAAGGAATAACTTGGGTCACCCGCCTTAATAAGCTCTTTACTTATACCGTTATTCAACAATATCAATTGTCTAAAGATTCGTCCATCATTGGTGACCAACAAATTCAATTAGGCTGGAGGTCCGGCACCAGAGTAACTGCAAGGCTGATTACTCTTTATGACGAAACTTCTAAAGAGCATTATGAATTTGTAACCAATAACTATAGAATGAGCGCTGCAACCATAGCATCGTTGTACCGTAAACGCTGGCAAATAGAATTGCTATTCAAAAGAATGAAACAAAATTATCCACTGAAATATTTTTTGGGTGATTCGGAGAATGCTATAAAGATACAAGTATGGTGTGTCCATATTGCAGATATGCTTTTAAAAATAGTGAAGAAAGCAACAAAGGCTAAATGGTCTTTTTCCAATCTTGCAGCAATGGTGAGAATTCATCTTATGACTTATATCGATTTATTTGCCTTTCTAAATTCTCCTGAAAAAGCACTATTAAAACTATTTAAAAAACAAGAAGATAATAATTACAATCAGCTTTTATTTATAACATGAGACCCTGCTATTAAAAAACAATCAATTGTCAGATGAAATTTAATACAGGTGCAAACCTAATCGCAAATCCTAATTTTTACCGGACAGCAATAGCCGGAATCCAAAGAAACCCCACAGTTGATTTGAAAATGCCGGTAGAAGAAATTATTAAAGGTGTTGATTTGGTGATGGTGACTCATACACACGACGACCACTTTGACAAAGCCGCGAGTAAAATCCTTGATAAATCTATAGAACTGATAAACCAGCCCGCAGATAAGGTTTTCTTTGAAAAGGAAGGTTTTAGTAGTGCAACCGTTTTAGACAATAATACGCTATGGAATGGTATAAGCATCACCCGGATAGAAGCACAGCACGGCACTGGTGAGGTATTGAAGATGATGGGCAAAACGTCCGGCTTTGTGTTAATGGCAAAGAACCAACCGACCGTGTATATTGTTGGGGATGCTATCTGGACTGATGATATTAAAAAGAACATTAAAAAGTTTGATCCTGACTATATTGTTGTTAATTCCGGAGGAGCGCAGATTCAGGGGTTTGAAAATATACCAATCATTATGGACGAACCACAGACAATGGCTTTAATAGGTGAGAGTGGTAAGGCCAAAGTCATTGCAGTACATATGGATGCCTTGGATCATTGTCGGACAACCAGGAACTCTTTAAGCCAGAAAGCCGCCGAATTCAATATCCGTGTAGACAAATTAATTATTCCTCAGGATGGAGAAGTAATCAAACTTTCTCTTTAAATAATTGCTTATCCAAGAGTTAGACAAATGGGAAAAATATTTAGTATTCCTTGAGATATTTGCATTAATGACAAGCGTATTTCGCTGAACTCTGTTTTTAGCACATATTCCTTTACTTCGGACAGATATTGCGTGATAATTCACGGCTTCTATCCGTTGTAAAGGATTATCGCTTTCAATCTCCTAATCGCTGATTGCCGTTTTAAACTTATTCAGTGTTTCATTGTAAAATATGTCCATACAGTTATTTTATGTCCTCGTTCCAATAATAGCTGTCGGGATAAATCCTTTGTCCGAAAATAGCCGTACCCACTCTTATAATGGTTGCTCCCTCTGCAATGGCGGTTTCCAAATCGTTACTCATTCCCATTGATAACTCCTGCATTTCTACGTTTGGGATTTCTAAAGCGATGATTTGTTGTTGAATATCTTTAAGCAACCGAAAGCATTTACGTACTTTTTCTGTTTCGGCACTAAATAAACCTATGGTCATCAAACCTTTTATTTTGAGGGTTTCCAACTGTGCCACCTGTTTTACCAATTCAATGGCATTATCGGGGCTTGCGCCAAATTTGCTTTCTTCGAAAGAAGTATTTACCTGTATTAATACTTCTATGGTTTTGTTTTCAAACAGTAAGCGTTGGTGTAATTTTTCTGCCAAATCTAAACGGTCAAGCGATTGGATACAGGAAACATCATATTTCAAAAGGTCTTTGATTTTATTAGTCTGCAAATGCCCGATGAAATGATTGGTATGCG
>JBQCEA010000065.1:0-5825 GCA_051960695.1 Mucilaginibacter sp.
ACAAGAAATTAAGGATCGCATTGAGAGCAACCCGGATATGGATGTAGCTGAAAAGGTTGAGCTATATACCCAGGTTGATAAACTGGAAAAAGATCGCAATAAAGAGCTTGAAGTTATATTGATGGATATTTTACCTGGTGCGTTTGCTGTGGTAAAAGAAACCGCACGCAGGCTTAAAGAAGATAAAGTGCTGGAAGTTACGGCAACAGAATTTGACCGCGACCTGGCAGCCCGCAAAAGCAACGTAGTAATAAAAGGTGATAAAGCATTTCATAGCAGCACCTGGATAGCAGCTGGTAATGAAATGACCTGGGATATGGTACACTACGATGTACAGCTGATAGGTGGTATCGTTCTGCACCAGGGTAAAATTGCGGAAATGGCAACAGGTGAAGGTAAAACGCTGGTTGCTACGTTGCCTGCTTACCTGAATGCGCTTGCCGGACAAGGTGTTCACATCGTTACCGTGAACGATTACCTCGCACGTCGTGACTCGGAATGGATGGGCCCGCTGTATGAGTTCCACGGTCTTTCAGTTGATTGTATCGATAAGCATGAACCAAACTCAGAAGAGCGCCGCAATGCTTATTTAGCAGATATTACTTTCGGTACCAATAACGAATTCGGTTTTGACTACCTGCGTGACAATATGACACGTAGTCCGGAAGAATTGGTGCAACGGAAATTACATTATGGCATGGTGGATGAGGTTGACTCGGTATTGATTGATGATGCCCGTACGCCTTTGATCATTTCAGGCCCGATACCTCGCGGTGATGAACACGAATTTTATGAATTAAAACCACGTATCGAGCGTTTGGTAAATGCTCAGCGAGCATATATTAATACCGCACTTAATGAGGCAAAGAAAAATATAGCCGAAGGCAAAACAAGCCCGGAAGACGGTGGCTTGGCGCTATACCGCGCATTCAGAGGCTTACCAAAGAATAAAGCCCTGATCAAATTTTTAAGTGAAGGCGCCAATAAGCAGGTACTATTAAAGACTGAAAATTTTTATCTGCAGGATCAGGGTAAGGAAATGCACAAGGTTGATGCCGAGCTATACTTTGTTATTGACGAAAAGAATAACCAGGTAGAACTGACTGAAAAAGGTATCGAGCTGATCACTTCATCCGGTGAAGACCCGCATTTCTTCGTGATGCCCGATGTAGGCTCTGAGATTGCCGAGATAGAAAAATCTCATTTAAGCAATGATGAAAAGATCGCCCATAAAGATGCGTTGATGCGTGATTTCTCCATCAAATCAGACCGTATTCACTCAGTTAACCAGTTATTGAAAGCGTATACCTTATTTGAAAAGGATACCGAATATATTATTGATGAAGGTAAGGTAAAGATAGTAGACGAGCAGACCGGTCGTGTTTTAGATGGCCGCCGTTATTCAGACGGGTTACACCAGGCTATCGAGGCTAAGGAAAATGTAAAGGTTGAGGATGCTACGCAAACCTTTGCTACAATCACCCTGCAAAATTACTTCAGAATGTACCACAAGCTTTGCGGTATGACGGGTACTGCCGTTACCGAAGCAGGTGAGTTCTGGCAGATATATAAACTGGATGTGGTGGAGATACCAACCAATACCAAGGTGATCCGTGAAGACAGGCAGGATCTGGTTTACCGCACCGTTCGTGAAAAGTTTAATGCTGTTGCAGATGAGATTGTGAAATTAACGGAAGCAGGCCGGCCGGTTCTGGTGGGTACTACTTCAGTAGATATATCAGAATTGTTGAGCCGTATGCTAAAACTGCGCGGCATCAAACATAACGTTTTGAACGCTAAGCTGCACCAGAAGGAGGCTGATATTGTGGCCGAAGCCGGTAAAGCCGGTACGGTGACCATTGCTACCAACATGGCTGGTCGTGGTACCGACATTAAGCTTGGCCCCGGTGTAAAAGAAGCCGGAGGTTTGGCCATTGTAGGTACAGAGCGCCACGAATCTCGCCGCGTAGACAGGCAGTTGCGCGGTCGTTCAGGCCGCCAGGGCGACCCTGGTTCAAGTCAGTTCTTCGTGTCATTGGAAGATAACTTGATGCGTATATTCGGTTCGGAAAGGATATCGAACCTGATGGTACGTATGGGTATTGAAGAGGGTGAAGTGATACAACATTCCATGATCACTAAATCTATAGAACGTGCACAGAAAAAGGTTGAAGAAAACAACTTTGGTATCCGTAAGCGTCTGTTGGAATATGACGACGTGATGAACTCACAGCGTACGGTGGTTTATTCTAAACGCCGTAACGCCTTATTTGGAGATCGACTTGAGGTCGATATCAACAACACCATTTATGATGTTGCCGCCGATGTAGTTACGGAATATAAAGAAGCAAACAATTATGAAGGCTTTCAACTGGAGATCATACGTGTATTCTCAGTTGATACCGAGATCAGTGAAGATGAGTTTGCCTCAACTTCATTAAATAACCTGATCGATAAGGTATTTCATGAAGTTAGCGCTTTTTACAAGCGCAAAAGCGAAGCCGTTGCACAACAGGCATTTCCTGTTTTGAAGGACGTATATACTACCCGCGGGGAGTACATTGAAAATATCATGGTGCCGTTTACTGATGGTGTCCATGGAATACAGGTTGCCGTTCCACTTAAAAAAGCAGTTGAGAATAAAGGTGCCGAGGTGTTCAAGTCATTTGAGAAGAACGTGGTGCTTTACCTGATAGATGATGCATGGAAAGAGCACCTGCGTGAGATGGACGAATTAAAGCAGTCGGTACAGAATGCCGTTTACGAACAAAAAGACCCATTGCTGGTTTACAAATTTGAAGCGTTCGAATTGTTCCGCGATATGCTGACCAATGTGAACAAAGAGCTGGTGAGCTTCCTGTTCAGAGGAGGCATACCGGTGCAGCAGCAGGCAGAAGAAGTAAGGGAAGCAAGGCCTCAGCCCAAAATGGACCTGAAGAAGTTGCGTACCTCTAAACCTGAGCTGGTACATGAAAGCAATGGCGTACCAATGGAAGACACACGCGAATTGCAAAAACCAATGCCTGTAAGGGTTGAACAGAAGGTAGGCAGAAATGATCCTTGTCCATGCGGCAGTGGTAAAAAATATAAGAACTGCCACGGCGCCGGAATGGCATAAATAAGCCTCACCCCAAATCCCTTTCCAGGTGGCGAGGGGCTAAAATATGATATAATGAATAACACAGCATCCATTTATAAAGCTATTTTGCGGATAACAGGATGCTGTTTTTTTATGCTTTTAATTTGGGGTTCAGCATCAGCACAAACACGTGGTAAGGTGGAGGTGATCAAAGACCCGCATATTGATACGCTGATCGCTAAAAGAGCTGAATTGAACAAATCCATCGGGGTTGACCAGGTAATGGGTTTCCGGGTGCAGGTATTTACCGGGCCGGACAGAAGGAATGCTTATAATGCCCAGGCTAAATTTCAGCAGGAATTTCCCGATATTCGCAGCTATATTATTTATAACGAGCCCAACTTTAAAGTTCGTGCAGGAGATTTCAGGACACGTTTAGAAGCAGAAAAACTGCAAAATGAGATGAAGAAATGGTTCCCCGGAACATTTATCATATCTGAAAAAATTAATCCGCCTAAAACGGACAATACCGATGAATAAAGAAAAGATACAGGAACTTTCGCACAATATTTTTAACGAAGTTGTAGCTAACCGCCGTCACTTACATTCACATCCCGAGCTTTCATTTCATGAGGTTGAAACCTCAGCTTACGTGGCAAATAAACTCGATGAATTAGGGCTGGAATACCATAGAATGGCTGATAACGGCCTCGTGGCATTGATAAAAGGCGAAAAACCATCGGATAGGGTAGTTGCTTTGCGTGCAGATATGGATGCTTTGCCGATTACCGAAGCTAATGAAGTTCCTTACCGTTCGCAAAATGTAGGCGTGATGCATGCCTGTGGTCATGATGCGCATACTTCGTCTTTATTGGGTACAGCAAAGATATTAACCCAACTAAAGAACGAGTTCGCAGGAACAGTGAAGCTCATTTTTCAGCCTGCTGAAGAAAAGCTGCCTGGCGGTGCCAGTCTGATGATCAAAGAAGGCGTATTGGAGAACCCCAAGCCGCAGGCGGTTATCGGTCAGCATGTGATGCCGTGGATAGATGCAGGAAAAGTTGGTTTCCGGGCTGGTAAATATATGGCCTCTACTGACGAGATCTATGTAACTGTAAAGGGTAAAGGGGGTCATGGTGCACAGCCACAGGCTAACATCGACCCGGTAATTATTACAGCGCATATTCTTACCGCTTTGCAAACCATTATCAGTCGTTATAACGACCCGAAAAGCCCATCGGTATTGTCGTTTGGTAAAGTGATCGCTAACGGAGCAACAAATGTTATACCAAACGAAGTTTACCTGGAGGGGACCTTCCGCACCATGGATGAGCAATGGCGTGCCGATGCCCATAAGAAGATGAAGAAAATGGCTGAAGGCATTGCAGAAAGCTTTGGTGGCAGCTGTGAATTCAACATCATGAAAGGGTATCCGTTCCTGATCAATGAAGAAAAACTCACTGCAGCAGCACGTGCCAATGCAGAAGATTACTTGGGCAAAGAAAACGTTCTCGGCCTGGATCTTTGGATGGCAGCAGAAGATTTTGCTTATTACTCGCAAGTAGCCGATTCATGCTTTTATCGTCTCGGTACCCGTAATGAAAGTCGCGGCATAACCGCATCCGTGCATACGCCAACTTTTGACGTGGAAGAAGATGCTTTTAAGATCAGCACCGGACTGATGGCATATCTGGCATTGAAACAGTTAGGGAATTAAGTTGAATTATATTATGGTTCTGGCTTCAGTCTGCGACTGAATGCCTTCTGATGTTTGGCAGTTTTAAACTGCCATGATCCGCGGTTTCAGTTATAAACTAAAACCAGTAAGTTGCTTTTCCGCCGCTTCCTTTATTACTACGTTTCTTTTCTCCAAAAGCCTGGTCATATATCTTGTCAGGATAAGCCAATTAAAAAATCTGCCGAATACGCCTAACGGAGATTCAAAAACGAAGACGTCCCTCATCATTGTCTGTTTGTCTTTGGTTTCGAAATGATGCTCATGATGGATTTTTTTAAAAGCGCCTTGCACCATGTCGTCAACAAAGAAATTCGGATAATTAAATGCTGTGATCTTTGAGGTCAGCGTTTGCCGGATACCAAAATGAGTAGCTTCCCAGGTGACCGTTTCTCCCAAACCGATCAGTCCGTTGGTTTTGCCTGCTATAGCCCTTTCGTTAGTTTGTTTGGTCGATTCGACATGAAGATCGATACTCCGCGCCAGGTCGAATACCTTCTCGATAGGTGCATTGATTACTGTGACAAGTTGGATGTTAGGCATAAAAGAGATTACACTGATCAAGGTATGATTACACCGATTAAAATCAAAATATCGGTGTAATCTTTAATCCATAGGTGTAATCAGTAATCAAAACTCCGCATTCTTCGGGAACCTTGGAAAAGGTATTACGTCGCGGATATTACCCATGCCGGTAACAAACAGTACCATGCGTTCAAAGCCCAAACCAAAGCCAGCATGCGGACAGCTGCCGAAACGACGGGTATCTAAATACCACCATAATTCTTCTTTCGGGATGCCCATTTCGTCCATGCGCTGCTCCAGTTTCTCCAATCGTTCCTCACGCTGTGAACCGCCTACGATCTCACCAATTCCCGGGAACAAGATATCCATCGCGCGAACGGTTTTTCCGTCGTCGTTCTGGCGCATATAGAACGCTTTGATCTGCTTTGGATAATCGGTCAGGATCACCGGTTTTTTGAAGTGCTTCTCAACCAGGTACCGTTCGTG
>JBQCEA010000066.1:0-5100 GCA_051960695.1 Mucilaginibacter sp.
AAGGGGAAAGACCACAAGCTACTGCATGACCGATACGATCACGTTGCTGCAAACCAGTAAATTCTACAGCTTCGAAGATCGCTCTAATACCGCTGATGATATGATGAAAATCTTCTCCTGAATGATAGGTAAAATGGTTCATTTTACCTTTTCTTCTAAGATGACGGAATGCCGGAGCAAAAACTTCCGGCGGCGCATCGAACTCACTCGCAGCAGCATCTACGCCAGTAACCAAGTTCCCATAACGTTCATACTTTCTGACCAGGAGTGCCAATGCCACAGCCCGCCTCCAAACGTCTATCCGCAATAACCGGTGTCGAATTGCGGGATCACGGATTTTTCCTTCTTCTTTTTTTATAAAATGTGCGACTAATTGTAACCCCGGGGACTTTTTTCCTAATGCCCGATCGCTACCCATCATGTCTTTCCATCCCCTGACGATGGAATTAATAAAATCTGTAAGCTCCCCTTCTGAACTTTTAGGTGAAAAACGTCCTTCCAGGAAAGATAAATGATCTAACTTATTTCCCCTGATTTGATGAAAGCGATTGGCGTATTCAAACTCGGTATATTCCCGGATGCCGCTAAGCGTTATTTTCTGAAATTGTTCAAATCCATATTGATGCTTTTGCTGAACGAGTACACGGTTACACAAGCCAAGAATTAAAAGATAATAATGAAAAAGTTCTGCGCTTCCATTCTCCGGATTGTCGGAAATATAGTCTAAAAAGCGATGATACATCAATGCTTCGAGCGCCAGGTTGTTGTTATGCTCCTGGCTGCCGTAAATCAAGTTCTCATAGGGATGATGAAAGTTATCCCCGGGCATCGGCGTATACTCATCTGCTAAGCGACCTAACAAAGATGCTAATGACTCAGGATCAATATTTTCTTTGTTTTCGACAAGGGCATAAAAATATGATCTTATTCGACGTGCTACAGTTAATAATGTACGAAACTTTAGTGGTGTAAAGAGTGGAGATTCTTGCTCCATAAGCTCCCTTACTTTTCCCTCCGGCCATTTTTTCGAAAACTCGTCATAAACTTTATCTGGAAACATCAAACAATCCTGCCATGCTACATCTGTTTCTGTCGAGCCACTTAGATGCATGTGCAGATCATGAAACCCTTTTGTATCGTAGCATAATCGGTCAAGCTCCATTATTGCAGGTGATGGTAGAGCAGTGTATCGAAAATTTGGTAACAGGTAATTGTTATAGTACGATCTTACACCCTTAATGTCAGTCCAATCAATTGCATTTTTTTTCCTGAGAAACACGACCTGAAGTAACAAAGGCGGCATTGACGTGATGAGATCTTGCCATTCATGTTGTTTAGCTGGAATAACCTTAATCTCTAAACCTTTTAAGGTGAGTAGATTTTCAGAGAGACGATAAACTCCTTTTGTAAGTATATCTGCTATATTAGACAGTTTGTAAAATGACTTATTTACAACGAGGCGGTAATGATGATCTGGAAGACTCCAGTTTTCATTACGTTCTTTTAACAGTGTACGTCGTTTTATATCGTCAAAAGTAGCAATGCCTTTTGAAAGGTATTGTCCGAGTGATTCCTCATCACTCAGTAAATGCCTGAGGACTGACTTTGTTTCCACTATTCACCTTCCTCCAGGTTATAGTATTCTAAAATTCTACGCATCTTTGGTTCAGTCATTTTTTCAGCAGGGAAAGAGCGTCTGTAATTTTTAGTGATGTCAGCAAGTCTGGTTTGGCTAAATAAAGCCTCGTCAAAATCTTGATATTTTAATTCAATCTTTGACAACTGATTGATCACAGTATCGAAATTTCGTGGTTTGGTAATACGATATTTAGGTGATACGCGCTGAAGATGGTGAAAGACTGACATGTTGAACGCCTGTTCTGTTAAGGTATCATAAGCGAGTTCGTTTATCAACTCTCGCAGCCGCGATTCAGGATTTAAGTATACCAAAAGCAATGGACAACTAAAAATCCATCTGGAAAGATGCAACTCATCATTACTAAATGAATTGAGCCTGGTTAGATTATTCACAAGTATGGTGTCAGACATCCGGGTATTATTCAGATTAATATCCGCACGTTCAATATTTTCTTTTACGTCTTCAATCAATACTGCATTCAGGAAAGCTACGGTAAGGGCGTGCATAATATCACCCAATCTCTCATTTTTCTGCTCACTTTGAATGGCATCAGCAGCAAAAAAGAATCTGGTTGCTATTTTTCCCAAAACGTGTGGAGGCGTAGGTTTACGTTCAAAGGAATTATCCCATTCCTTAAGTAGCACCTCCAATAAACTATTATTTCGGCTGCCTGTAAGTTGATCGGTTTCGAGGTGATTAATTTGTTCTGGCGCTTCGTTCATCGCCGCTGTCCTTTGCCTGAAATCCGGCATCGGATAACTTCTAAGTTGCGAAAGCTCTGCTATACCGTTGAATACATCATTATGCTTGCTTTTCCGTACAAATTCTGCAATTGCTGCGATTAGTAAATGAAACGAATAAATCACGGTCCCAGCCTGACGGCGGGAGCTTTGACTAACCGATAATGGCAGATAAACAAGTGCAGCGGCATCAGGATTTAGGTTTCTTGCTACAAAATCTATACGATCCTCCCGCAAATCAGATTTAATATTGCCGGTACCCGCCAGGCCACGAAGGGGTATTATACCTGCCCAGGGGCGATCACCACTACCGTCCAGCTCACGAACAGCAGTCATGTATGCGGTAACCATGCCAATGTTGTCCTTTATAACCCTGTCCTGTAAAATTCCAGAATGCTTGCACAATTCTTCAATTGAAGGCTCGGCGTTAGCTCGTCCCTTAAATTCATCGCTTTGATAACCTAAGCTGCTCAACAAATTCCTGAGATAGCCAATCCTTACAAAATAATCGAAAATAATGTCGGGATTTTGCTCACTCGTTTCGCTGAATAAAAGCGATAATGCGGTCAGTGCCCCGTTCAATGCAGGTACTGTCGTTGTCGGTTGCAGTTGATTGGTTTCAGATAAGATTTTCTCCCGAATCAGCATGTCGAGTATCGCAATATTCAGGTGTTGCGGCGTACTCGTTATGCGGCCAGTGTCTACACGAGTTTCAAATAAATCACTGATAAAAGGATCGAGAACGCTATCAACATCCATTTTTTCCTGGATGGTGTTAGCTTCCAAGAAACGAATCTGCATCCTTAATGGCGCATTCATCAAATAGGATTTATAGATATCTCCCTGATATTTATTGCGGATTCCGAACCTTTCAAATATGGCATCATATAGTTTACTGATCGGTGCGTTAAGCTGATTTGGAATAAACACCGAAACCGACATCTGATTATTGCTTCTTAATTTTTCGTACAACGTGGTAAGGTGAACGCGTCTTGACGGCTTCATCACCTTTTGAAGGTATTGACTTTCTGTTTCGGTTACCAGTTCCCGAAGATGCTCTAATCTTTCGGTCGTATCTCCGTCGTATTTGATCAATTCTTCCCCAAAATTTAGCCACTGCTTTTTTCGGACTGCTAAAGAGTAAAGGCGCATATCGCCGCTGAGAATCGTAATGATTTTTTTTGAAACAAAATACTTACGAAGCAATTCGAGTACCGGCCAACCTTTTTTAAAGTCGATATCGATATCGTCAAACGCAAGGATGAATGCTTTCTTACCTAAAATCTTTAATGCATAATTAATGGCCTCTGAAAAATTCACTTCCAGATCGCGAGCTGCATTAACGGAACGTAACCCCCGCTGCATAATATACTCGGGGTCTTGCCAGCTTGTCTCCGTAAGAGTTCCACCTATACCGTCAATATGCGGTAATCCGTGTGCGAGCGTTTCCATCATCTCCCGCCAATTCTGCCGCTGCTGAATAAAATCACTATTTGCGCCGACCTCTTTACCGTTGAGTACTTTATCCACCTTTGTTTTGATAACAGAAAGTACGTCAAGAAAAATATGCCCTTTTTCTTCAATCAAGGTGGGATCAATAATATCAAGAACTTCTACCTCATCGCTCTTATAGTTATCAAACCAGGTCAGTATACTAAGTAGAAAACTAGTTTTTCCGCTTCCACGTGTGCCAAGTATAGTTATGGTGTTGTGGTGTCTGTTGCGATCTAATGACTTTTTCGGAGGATCTGGCTGTTGCGATTCCTTTATGTCATCGAGTATCCAACTCTTTACTCTTTCGTATTCATAAAAATGGATTAACTCGTTTTCGTTAAATGCGTGAGCATCACCGCTGCGTTGAAGATGTAATTCTATTTGATTGTGAAAATACTTGCGAGCCATAATTTAGGTTTATTGAGTAAATATAGTTCACCCAAATGAAAAACATAAATTCAGTTTTCATCCCTTTAACGCGGTTGAGGATTCTTATAAGTCAGCTCTGCTACAATGCAAGCTCAGATCCAGAAAGAAATCATAGTTAATAATCCTTAGATAACGAGTTGTGTCACTGGAGTACTTACTTTAAATGTGGTAAAGAAAGATTGGAATAAATCCTTAACTCTTTCAAAAACAACATCACATTTTCTCTGATAATGATTTTATTGGTACTTAATTTAATGATTGAATCTATCAATTGATTTCTAGCACATAGTATTTCTAGAATACGTTAGGTGTAATGTAGATCACCTGCCGGATTACTGAGTAGCAGAGAAGGATCATGTCAGCCAAGCGATTGATAAGCTTTTAATGTGTTTACTGGTAAATATTATTTAAAATAATAATATTACATTTAATCTACCCATAACCGTCACACTGCATGGAACCATCAGATCTGTATAAAGAAGCAAAGCTCCACTATCACCAGTTAGTCCCTGATCGGGAGGATGGCCTGATTTTGCTTGCCCTCTATCAGAAATATGGAGATCATGAGTTTTCCGAAGACCAAATCATCGATGTTATCACTCGGGTTTTTGTGGATCTGGGCCGCGAAAATAAACGCATGGCTTATGAGCGCAACAATCAAATCATTCACCGCCTACAAGAGTTCTTTTTGTGGCGCGATCGGAATCGCAAACTTTACAGGTTTAAAAAATACGGAGAGGAATTTTGCAGACGGATCAATAAAAGACTTTCAGAAAGCTATAGTCCTGCAAAGATCAA
>JBQCEA010000067.1:0-4902 GCA_051960695.1 Mucilaginibacter sp.
CGACATATGCGCCAAAACTTTACGGCGTGAATCAGCTGCCGGTATAGCTGCGTTATCAGGCAAGGTCAATCCCAATGCCTCTGCCATTACAGCCATGGTTGAGGCCGTGCCCATTACAGCGCAATGCCCTCTGCTCCGCGACATACAGGCTTCGGCAACATTCATTTCTTGCTCACTCATCCGGCCGGCACGCTGCGCTTCTGAAAAGCGCCATACATCTGACGTAGCGATATCCTTGCCCTGGTATTTACCGGTAAGCATAGCGCCGCCAGAAACGACAATGGTCGGCAGATCGACGCTGCACGCACCCATGATGAGCGCGGGAGTAGTTTTATCGCAGCCGCAAAGCAGCACGACGCCGTCTAAAGGATTGGCGCGAATAGATTCCTCCACGTCCATGCTCACCAGGTTGCGGTAAAGCATAGCCGTTGGTTTGATCAGCGTTTCGCCTAAAGACATTACCGGAAACTCGACCGGGAAACCACCCGCTTCATAAACACCATGCTTTACTGACTCCGCCAGCTCGCGAAAATGGGCATTGCAAGGTGTCAGCTCTGACCATGTATTACAGATGCCGATAACCGGCTTGCCCTTAAACTCATGCGCAGGAATACCCTGGTTCTTCATCCACGAGCGGTAGATGAAACCATCTTTCCCTGTTCTTCCAAACCATTCAGCGCTACGGAGTTTTTTGTCAGCCATGTTTTTTCTTACCTCTCGATCTATAGTAAATAATTAATGAACCAAACATTATCAGGAACATTATAAATTGAATTATAAAAACCGGATAAAGTATGTTAGCTTCAGTAAATCTATATCCAAAACTTATAACTGTGACAGGCAGAGTTAAAACAAGTACAAAAACAGACCATTGCCCAGAAAATGGATCATCAGGGTAAACGGAACAAACGGCTAATGTTCCTAAACCTACGTAGGCTAATGATATAATCAATGCCTTAGCGTATATATTTAGGGATTTAAACATTACTGATTAGATATACATTTAACTTATCGCCCTATCCAAATGCACATAGCCACCATCTACATGCAACAATTGCCCGGTGGTATGGCTTGACCTTTCCGACAATAAAAATACAACCATATTGGCTATTTCTTCTGCCGTGGTCATCCTTTGTTCAAAAGGAATTTTAGAGATGATAGATTTCAGTTTCTCATCGGGATCAGGCAGTGTTTTTATCCAATTAGCATATAGCGGTGTCCAGCATTCCGCAACAATAACGGCGTTCACCCTGATGCCATAAGGCAGCAATTCAACGGCCCATTCGCGGGTAAGCGCATTGCGACCGCCATTAGCAGCTGCATAGGCAGAAGTATTACCCTGACCAGTTTCGGCAGTTTTTGAGCCGATATTCACGATCGCGCCTTTGCTTTTTTTCAACTCGGGCAAAGCGTGGTGAGCCAGTAAATAGTAGTGTACCAGGTTTTTATGGATAGATGCAATGAACCTTTCATAATCACCTTTTTCCAAACCTACACCGTCGTTTACACCGGCATTGTTCACCAGACCATCGATACGGCCAAAATTTTCGACAACCGCTTTTACCGCTTTTTCACAAGCAACAGGGTCAGTTAATTCAGCCGGAACCTGGGCAGCTTTGCCACCATTGGCTTCAATTTCCTTTACCACTTTCAGGTTGTCCTGTTCATTACGGCCAATAATAACCGGAACAGCGCCCTCGGCTGCCAGCACTTTTACAATGCCTTCGCCAATGCCCTTAGCACCGCCGCTAACTATAATTATTTTGTCTTTCAGTTGTAAATCCATGTCTTTCAATTAAAGATTGTAAAAATCTATTGCGTTCGCTCCAAAAAATTGATCCTGTTCTGATTGCGACAACCTGGAAACATATATCTGCAATATTTCCAGCGCCCTGTTATAACCGCCTGCCAGCAAACAAACCGGCCAGTCAGAACCGTACATTACCCTGTTGGTACTAAACGCATTAAAAACCACATCAAGGTAAGGCGTAAAGTCGTCGGTGCGCCAGCCGTACCAATCGGCCTCGGTCAGCATGCCTGAAGCTTTGCAGTATACATTCTGATGCTGCGACAACTCTTCCATGTCTCTTTTCCACTCAGCAATTTCCTTCTTCTTGATATAAGGCTTGGCGAGATGGTCGACTACAAATTTCTGATCCGGAAATTCAGCCACCAGTTTTGAAGCATATTTAATATGATTAGGATAGATCAGGATATCGTAAGTAAAGCCATATCTGTTCAGCAGGCTGATACCGCGTTTGAAGTTATCCCTCAGCATATATTGCTCATCCGGCTCACCCTGCAACACATGCCTGAAGCCTTTCATTTTAGGGTGGTTGTCCCGGTAATACTTCAGGCGCTCCTCTACGTTCTCAGATGACAGATCAACCCAGCCTACTACGCCTTTGATAAAGTTGTTTTGGGCGGCCAGTTGCAGCATGAACTGGTTATCAGACTCATCATGGCAGGTTTGCACCAAAACCGTCCCATCGATCTCATTACGGTCGAGCAGCGGCTTAAGGTCAGCGGGCATAAAACTGCGCCTGATCACCGACATTTCTTCGGTTATCCAGCTATCCCTTACCGGCTCATATTGCCAAAAATGATGATGGGCATCAATTTTTTGCATAAGGCACTAATTTTTGGGTAGCAATACCTAATTTATCAATGCCCAGTTCCACTACATCGCCAGGTTTCAGGTAAACGTTTGGATTCATACCCAAGCCTACGCCTGCCGGAGTGCCTGTAGAAATAATATCACCCGGTAACAGCGTCATAAAATTACTGATGTAAGATACCAGGTAAGGAATATTAAAAATGAAATTGGACGTATTGCCGTCCTGCATGGTTTTGCCGTTCAGCTTTAACCAAAGGCGCAAACTGTGCGGATCGCCAACCTCATCGGCAGTTGCCAAAAATGGCCCGATCGGTGCAAAAGTATCACAGCCTTTACCTTTATCCCAGGTACCGCTGCGCTCTAATTGAAATTCGCGTTCAGAAACATCGTTATGCAGCATATAGCCCGCAACATAATCCATTGCTTCAGCTTCATCTATATAACTTGCCTTTTTACCGATAACCACCGCCAGTTCAACTTCCCAATCGGTTTTTACCGAATCTTTAGGGATCATAATGTCATCATTCGGGCCAACAATAGCTGTGGTAGATTTAAAAAAGATAACCGGTTCCGGCGGAGGGGTCGCATTGGTTTCACGGGCATGGTCTACGTAATTTAAGCCGATACACACCAGTTTAGACGGGCGTGCTATAGGGCTGCCTAATCGTACATCATCACTTACTTGTGGAAGTTCATTCTTTTCAATAAAATCGGCCAGCCGGGTAAGTCCATTGTTCTCAAAAAATTGCTCATTGTAATCTTCGCCAAAAGCGGAGGTATCATAACGTTTGTCGTTAATGATAACACCCGTTTTCTCTTTTCCGGCTTCACCAAAACGGATCAGTTTCATAGTTAGATATTATATTATTTAAATTATTATTTCCCGATCAATGAGGGTTCGAAAACGCTTTTATCGATATTGCTACTGGCAACCATATCGTGGTATTTTTCAACCTGCAGCAAGCGGTCGTTAATGTAGAATGTACATTTGGTTTCGCTCCACCCCTTTTTTAACTGAACCTGGTCTTCAAACCAGCCTTCTTCCTTAGTACCATTATCGTATTTGATAAAACGCACGGGCACCAGTTTTTGCTGATCTATCCATAACTGATTGACTTTTTCATCCGGTTTATCGGCACCTATTACATACACAGGCTTTCCCTTCCATATATCGGAATGAAATTTATCCAGATCATAGTCCAGTTCTTTAAAATGCGCCAAAACGCGGTCGAAAGGTACAAAATACATTCCGCCTAAAAAGAAAATCAGTTCATTTTCGCTCTTTAAAGATCGTACAAGCTTATTATTGCTCATGACATAGGTTGAGTCGTGACGATAGATCACCCCGTTGCCGCTGTTGAGTTTATCAAAATCGATCCGTAATAAATCGGGATATACGATACGTTCATACCAGGTTTGCGATCTTACCAGGCTATCGTTTTTGTACCGTTCTGTGGTTTGATCAAAGGATAAACTGCTATGCCATTTGCCATGGTACCTGCCATACATTTTTTCCAGTAAAGCAGTGGAATTAAGATCGCTGTGATACGAAAACGGCAAACACAGGAACAATAATACGGATATAAATTTCATGACCTTATTTAGGCTCAATTTCCGATAAGCAGGACCAAAGCTGCGGTAGTACCATCGCCTTGCCAATTATGCGGTTCAATGACGGATAAATTTTTTAGTGAAGTTAGGAAATATTAAACGACCTGCCTTATCCGGCAGTAACTTTTCTATTACAGATTATTGCCTGTTGGGTGCTATCTTTACCGCTCTTTCTATGAACGGGCAAAACACCACCGACAATTACAAATGGCTCTATATTTTTATCGCGGCAGCTGTGCTGGTGAACTTTAGCGGTTTGTTTGTTACCATAATAGGCCCGGACGGTACATTGTATGCCACCATTGCCAAAACCATGGTGCTGAAGCATGATTATGTAAATTTGTATGCCTACGGTGCCGATTGGCTGGATAAACCGCATTTCCCGTTTTGGGTTACGGCAATATCCTTCAATCTGTTCGGCATTAATACATGGGCCTATAAATTACCGGGTATCCTATTTGTGATGATGGGAGCCATTTACACCTACTTATTTGCCAAACGGCTTTATAACAAAGAGATAGCTTTATGGTCGGTGTTGATCCTGTTGACCGCCCAGCATATTGTGCTGTCTGATAACGATGTTCGCGCAGAACCTTATCTCACCGGGCTGATCATTGCTTCTGTGTATCATTTTTACCGAACTTATAAACCTTCTAATTATTGGCATTTGATAG
>JBQCEA010000068.1:0-3619 GCA_051960695.1 Mucilaginibacter sp.
AACGCGTGCTGAAGAGCAGATAATGCAAGTACTTTGGCAATTGAAAAAAGGTTTTGTTAAAGAAGTAATAGATGCACTGCCTGAGCCTAAGCCGGCCTATAATACGGTTTCGACATTTATCCGTATATTGGAAACGAAGGGTTTTGTAGACCATACTGCTTTTGGTAAAAGCCACGAGTACTTTCCGATAGTGAGTAAAGAGCAATATCAAAGTTTTGCTACTGACAAGCTTTTAAGCGGATATTTTGATAACTCGGTAAAGCACATGTTCTCCTTCTTTGTAAAAAAGGAAAAGATCGATCTTCATGAAGCTGACGAAATAATGAAGCTGATCGAAGATTTAAAAGATAAATAGACCATTATGACCTGGTGGCAATATTTATTACTGGTTAATATTTACCTGGTACTATTTTACGGGTTTTATGCTGCCATTCTCCGCAAAGAGACGTTTTTCCAGCTTAACCGCCTGTACCTGGTGTCATCAGCTATATTGTCATTTTGCATCCCGGTTATACATGCCAGCTGGGTCCGGAATTTATTTATAACACAAAAAGTACAGCACACTTTAATGGTTTATGGTAAACCCATAATGGTATACCATTTCAGACCGGTTGCAGAACAGCATCATACAACTATAGGCGAAATGATAGTAGCCATATACCTCATTGGAGTGGGAGTTTTACTGGTTAAACTTTTTTCGCAATTAATATCTCTGCATAGGGTGATCAATCAACCTTCCGATGGTTCTTTCTCATTTTTCAAAAGCATTCGCGTTAGTCCGGACGTAGAAAAATCGCATATCATAGAAGCTCACGAGCAGGCCCATGCTAGCCAATGGCATTCTTTCGATATATTATTGATAGAATTAATAACCATCATTAATTGGTTTAACCCCATTGTATATTTTTACAGGTTAGGTGTTAAACATATACATGAATTTATAGCCGACAGGCAAGCATTGAAAAATGGTACCAATAAAGCCGAATACGCATTATTGCTGCTTAGTCAGACTTTGGAAACGCCTGTGCATAGTCTGGTAAACCCGTTTTATAATCATTCGCTGTTAAAACGGCGTATCCTGATGCTTCAGAAAAAGCGCTCGCAATATATATCGCTTATCAAATACGGATTTTCTATCCCGCTTTTTGTGCTGATGCTTATTTTGTCATCGGCAACAATAGTGAAAAGTAGCGCGGTTAAACTGATCAGCAAAAAGGCTTCAGAGGTATTCTCCGTACCTGCGGCTACAGTTCTTGTCCCTGAAATAAAACATAACACGCTAATAAAGACTTCAATTCCCGAAGTGAAAAATACGCCTGTTCAGGCAACCCAAGAGATTATATCTGAAGATGAACCCATTTTTAACGTGGTAGAAAAGGAACCGGAATTCAAAGGCGGAATGGATGAATTTTATCGGTTTTTAAGCGAGAACCTGCGTTATCCGGATGAAATGATGAAGCATAATATCCAGGGTAAAGTATTTATCAGCTTAACAGTAGAGCGCGACGGATCTTTAACTGATATTAAATCAGAGAAGGATATAGGTTTCGGTTCGGCTGATGAGGCTATCCGTGTATTAAAGCTATCACCAAAATGGGAGCCCGGTTACCAGAACGGGCACACCGTACGGGTAAGATATACCTTACCAATATTATTTAATCTTAGAGCAAGCAGTGATACTACGTCCAGGTATTCGGCCTATGCAACTCTTTCAAATGATACGGTAAAGAATTATCAGGCACAGCTATTAAATAATTCTAATGTACCGGCAAATGCGGTATATGTATTAGACTCGAAGGTGATCACTGATATAGGTACATTAAGTACAAGCGGTATCGAAAGTGTAAAGGTGTACAAACCAGTTTCGAAGGATGACAACCTGGTAAAACTATACGGTACAAGGGCACTTAACGGTGTGGTTATGATCAAA
The DNA here is from genome assembly GCA_051960695.1 of Mucilaginibacter sp. GTDB lineage: Bacteria > Bacteroidota > Bacteroidia > Sphingobacteriales > Sphingobacteriaceae > Mucilaginibacter. Next base: position 1,931 of record JBQCEA010000068.1, read on the forward strand.
ACCAAATCCGGCAAATCCTGATCTTTTTTATTTCCATGTTGGCCATGTGCCAATGATAGTTAGCCAGGCTATTGCATTTGTGTGATTATTTTTATATTTATATAAAAAAACCCCTAATCACATGAATTGGAAAATCATCTTTCAATTGTCGATCTTCGGATTGATAATGGCTTTTGGGACAATTTCATTGATACCCGAAGGCATTGAACCCTTCTTTTGGCTGGCCATTTTTCTCTTTTCTGCCTATGTTATCGCAAAAGTTTGCCCGGGCAAATATTTCTGGCATGGCTTTATGGTAAGCATTATCAACTGTATCTGGATAACAGCGGCCCATATTGCATTTTACAGCAGCTACATTGCCCATCACCCATCAATGGTTAAAATGTCTGCCCAACACCCTATTTTACCTACACATCCCAGGTTGGCCATGCTAATAATGGGGCCGGTTGTTGGTATCATATGCGGTATAATTCTGGGAGTTTTCGCATTGATCGCTTCCATGATAGTTAGTAAAAAGGTTACGGCAGTATGAGTCAACCTCAATTTCTTTCGGGCTTTTTTCTAAAGCTTTTAAATTGAAATTGTAAACATTCAGAATAAAACTTAATTTAGCGCCATAAAATACGTCGATAATGAAACCCTTTGTATCAACATCCACCTATGGCTTTTTAAATTATGTACTGGCGCTGGTTATGATAGCATCACCATGGCTATTCGGTTTCCAGCATCAGCATGGCGCATCACTTTTCATGCCGCTGTACTTGGGATGGCTGGAATTGATCATGGCTATTTTCAGCAATCATAAATTTGGTATAATTAAAGTATTCCCGGTATCAATGCATTGCTTTATCGATGCAGTTGTTGGCTCATTCTTCCTGGCATCTCCGTTCGTTTACGGCTTTACCGATCAGGTATGGGTACCACAATTCCTGATGGGTTTAGTAATGTTCCTGCTGGGCGTATTTACTGAACATTCACCACTTACAGACGAACCCCACCACGTGTTTAAAGATGGTTTGCTGAACAATACCGGTGACTTAGATGAAGAAATGACTCACTAAGATATTTGATCATAAAAGAGAAAGGCCCTGAATTTTCAGGGCCTTTCTCTTTTAGTAAAGTCATCATTAAAATAGCATTTCTCCCGGCGGGGTAACACCTTTAAGCCGTAAATAAGCAACTGTTTGTCCACGGTGGTGCGTCTGGTGCTCAAAAGCCTTATTGAAAGCTACCGCTTTAGTTATCTCCTTACCTGCAACTTTAGCTTTCTCGTCCAGCTGTGGATTGGTCATGGCTTGTAACGAGCTGATCACCCAATCGTAGCTGTCCATTACTGCTTTGGTAACAGCATCCTTGGTTTGCGGAATAGTTTTTTCGGCTGAGGATTTTCCAAGCGGACCGGTTTTGCCGGTAGCTGAGCCGATGATGAAATAATTGCCATCGGCCAGGTGAAGCATTTGTCCGGCAAAGCTCCGCATTTCAGGAGTTGGCTTAAAGCCGTAACCATCTTCGGGCATAGCATCCAGGTATTCTTTAGTATAGGCTTTAGCACGCTGCCAGTCGGCGATCATCTGTTCTTTGGTGATCTGTGCCCTTACGCTTGTCGCTGTTAACCCAAAGGCTAAAAATGCGATCAGCATGGAGAGTTTTTTCATGTCGGGAATGTTTTGGGTTTTGAAATATGTGTTA
>JBQCEA010000069.1:0-3242 GCA_051960695.1 Mucilaginibacter sp.
CAAGCTCTGACATTGACAGAAAGGGTGGAAAATTATGAAATATACTGGTTTGAAGAACCAGTCTCATCCGATGACCTCGATGGCCTGGCTTTCATCCGCGAACATGTATCGTCACAAATTCAAATAGCGGCGGGCGAATATGGTTATCACCTTGGTTATTTTAAACAAATGCTGCAGCATAAGGCGGTAGATGTGTTACAGGCTGATGCAACCCGCTGCGGCGGCATAACCGGTTTCATGAGGGCTGGCTATTTGAGTGAGGCGTTTCATATTCCATTCTCCTTCCACTGTGCACCAGTCTTGCATCTGCATCCGTCAGTCTGTCTGAGCGGCTTTTACATTGGAGAGTACTTTCATGACCATGCACGCATAGAGCAGCTGTTTTTTGACGGTGCACCGCAACCTATAAACGGGTATTTGAGACCCGACCTGTCACAACCTGGTTTTGGACTCACTTTTAAATACCAGGATGCCGAACCATTTCGCGTATCCTGAATACACACGTTATGAGAATTGAAATTATTGAACAAAAAATCAAAGCAATTGACATTGACTTGCTGGAAGCAGAGCTTAAGGGTGCAGTAACCGGCGAAGTGCGATTTGATAACGGAAGCAAGGCATTGTATGCTACCGACGCTTCTAATTACCGGCAGGTCCCGATAGGTGTGGTGCTTCCGAAAACCGAGCAGGATATTATTAACACCGTTGCTATATGCAAAAAATATAACGCCCCTATACTGTCACGCGGCGGAGGTACAAGCCTCACAGGGTCGTGCTGTAATATGGCCGTTATAATGGATATGACCAAGTACTAGAACCAGGTTTTGCATATCGACAAGGATAAAAAGACCGTAACCGTTCAGCCAGGCATCGTGCTTGATGAAATGCGCAAAGCAACCAAAAATGAAGCCGGCCTAACCTTTGGCCCGGACCCGGCTACACATAGTCATTGCGCCATTGGCGGTATGCTCGGGAATGACTCTTGTGGCGTCCATTCTGTGATGGCTCAATTTTATGGCTATGGCGCGCGTACTGCCGATAACACGGAATCACTTACGGTACTTACGTATGATGGCTTAAAAATAAAGGTCGGCCCGACGACGGATGAAGAACTGGAAAACATTATAAAAGAAGGCGGCAGGAAAGGCGAGATCTACTCAAAGTTGAAAGACTTAAGAGATAGGTACCAGGATAAGATCCGCGAAAAGTTTCCAAACATTCCAAGACGTGTTTCGGGATATAATCTCCCATCTTTATTATCCGAAAATAATTTTAACCTGGCCAAGGCGCTTGTTGGCACCGAAGGCACCTGCGTAGTTATCCTTGAAGCAGAAATGAAATTAATGCCTGAGCCCGGAGCCCGTTCATTATTGGTTTTAGGGTATCCGGACATTTATGCTGCGGGGCATGCCTGTCCTACGGTTATGAAACATCAACCTATCGGCCTTGAGGGTTTTGATGATCTGTTAATTCAATTTATGCAAAAAAAGGGCCTGAACCTGAGCGATATACCGCTATTGCCGAAAGGTGGCGGCTGGCTTTTGGTCGAATTCGGCGGTAAGGACAAAACAGAATCTGACAATAAGTGCAAAGCGCTTATGGAAGATCTGAAAAAGGAAAAAGATGTGCCGAATATGAGTTTATTTGATGACCCGGCGCAGGAAAAAAACCTTTGGGAAGTGAGGGAATCCGGGTTAGGCGCCACCGCTTTTGTGCCCGGAGAACCAGACGGGGCACCGGGCTGGGAAGATTCGGCCGTTCCGCCCGAAAAGGTAGGTGACTATTTGAAGGACCTGCGGGCACTATTTGATAAATTTGGGTATCACCCATCATTATACGGCCATTTTGGACAAGGCTGTATTCATTGTCGTGTAGGATTTGACCTGGTAACCCAGGAAGGAATAGAAAATTACAAGAACTTTACTGTTGCCGCCTCTCATTTGGTGGTCAGCTATGGAGGGTCGCTTTCCGGAGAACACGGGGACGGACAAACACGCGGCGACCTGCTGGAGATCATGTATGGTGAGGAGATCATACAGGCGTTTCATGAATTTAAGTCTATCTGGGACCCTCAGTGGCAGATGAATCCCGGTAAAATTATAGATACTTACGGGCAATTATCCAACCTGCGCTTAGGAACCTCTTATAATCCGCCTGCCCTGAAAACACATTTTAATTTTCTGAATGATGACAACAAAGGAAGCTTTGCACGAGCAACGCTCCGATGTGTAGGCGTAGGAAATTGCCGCCGCCACGAAGGCGGTACAATGTGCCCGAGTTATATGGTAACACGGGAGGAAAAAGATAGTACCCGCGGCAGGGCGCACATGCTTTTTGAAATGCTGCAAGGCGACGTGATCACACATGGCTGGAAAGATGAGCAGGTAAAAGAATCGCTTGATCTGTGCCTGGCCTGTAAGGGATGCAAAGGCGATTGTCCGGTAAACGTGGATATGGCGACGCTTAAATCGGAGTTTTTATCTCATTATTACCAAAGGAAAATGAGACCACGCTCGGCTTATGCATTTGGCTGGATATATTGGTGGTCGAGGCTGGCATCCAAAATGCCGGGAGTTGTCAACTTCTTTACCCATAATCCTGTCACTGCGCCTATTCTTAAAAAGATGGCAGGCGTATCACAAAAAAGAACGATACCTAAATTTGCCGACCAAACATTTCGCGATTGGTTCAAAGAAAGAAAACAGGTTAACGCCTATCAATCCAAAGTTATCCTTTGGGCCGATACTTTCAATAATTTCTTTCTGCCTCAAACCCTGGTTGCTGCCACAGAAGTATTAGAAGCAGCCGGCTTTGAAGTAATTGTACCACACCAGATGTTATGCTGCGGAAGGCCACTGTATGACTTTGGTATGCTGAACATGGCTAAAGGGTTACTTCGTGAAATTATGGAGTCGCTAAAGGAAGACATCAGGAACGAAACCCCGGTTGTTGGCCTTGAACCGAGCTGTGTTGCCGTCTTCAGGGATGAACTGACTAATCTATTTCCTAATAACGAAGATGCTAAACGTTTGCAAAAACAAGTGTTCACGCTTGCCGAATTCCTGGAGAAAAAAGCCCCGGATTTTAAAGTACCGCACTTAAAGTCAAAAGCTGTAGTCCATGGGCATTGTCATCATAAGGCGATCATGAAAATGGACAGTGATAAGGAATTGCTGGATAGGTTAAAACTGGATTACAAAGTACTTGATTCGGGTTGCTGTGGCATGGCCGGTTATTTCGGA
>JBQCEA010000070.1:0-3321 GCA_051960695.1 Mucilaginibacter sp.
AACCGCTTCGTTTGTTTAATCATATCCTGAATGCTCACCACGTATGGAACAACAGGATCGAATCTAAACAGCCTGCCTTCAGCCCGTGGGATATTCATCTATTAGATGACTTAAAGGATATGGACCAAACGAACTATGAACAATCATTACTTATATTGGATAATTTCGAGCTTGATGACCCGATCCATTACACTAACACCAAAGGAGAGGTGTTCGACAACAATGTCCGGGATATTCTGTTTCATATCATCAACCATTCGACTTATCACAGGGGACAGATTGCTGCTTCATTCAGGATCCATGGGCTGGAGCCTTTAGTGAGCGATTATATTTTTTATAGGAGATAGAAGAGATTACCGTCTATTCTTTTTTGGCGCCCGCGTTAGGGATTGCAGCGACATCCTCTTTGAAAAAGAGATACAGCGGAAAGCCCGACCCGACAGTAGGAGGGGAACGTTCCCGGTCTTTTTCAATTGAAAGAGAATAAGAATAAGAATAAGCGTGTTTCTCTGAACCAGTAATCAGCGTTTCGCTGAACGAGTAATCACGCCATCTCAATGGGAAAGAAGTTGTATTACCACAATTCATAAAAATTCCGGTTTGATAAACATCTATTGTAAAAAAAATATTTTATTTGAATAATAAATTTTTGTAAACAATCTATGATTAAAGCATCCTATTCCGATAAGGCTTCCATTACAGAGATACTCGTCAATGCTTTTTATGATAATGCAAGTGTTAACTATATCACTAAACAGGATAAAAGAAAGTCTTCACGAATCAAAGGGCTGATGAACTACTCTTTTGATCTCTGTTATCATTTTGGAGAAATATATTACTCGGAAGACCGTAAAGGATGTGCTTTATTACTTTTCCCCGAACGGAAAACGAAAAATTTCACCTCTTTTATACTGGACTTGAAATTTATTCTTTCAAGCCTTGACCTTAAGCACTTAAAGAGAGCGATGTCACGGGAATCAAAAGTAAAAGCAAGCCGCGAGAGCGGACAACACTGCTATTTATGGTTCATTGGCGTTGATCCTAAGGAACAAGGGAAAGGAACAGGGACGAAGCTTCTAAAAGAAGTTATTGGCGTTGCCCAGAATATGAAGCGGCCCATACTACTTGAAACTTCGAATATAGATAACGTGCGCTGGTATAAAAAAGCCGGCTTTACCATTTACGATAAACTAGACCTAAGCTATCTTCTCTACTTTATGAAGTATGAGTAAAACACCGAATTATGTTGTTGCCAGGAACCGAAATGGACATTGTCACCTTCATTTTTGTCAGTATAGAAACGGTGATCTTTTGCTACCTGATTATCTATAAACTGGCAAGACCGTATGACGCCACCACGTTCCTTAACATCATCCTTATTGCTTTACTTCTTACGTACAATATTACGGGCGGACTTTTGCCGGATCCGCGTTTGCCGGGTTCTAAGTTTGTCCAGGAAACGATAGCGTATGGTACAGGTTTTATCACCCCTTGTTTTTTCCCCTATTATGTGTTCAAAGTTTTCGGGTTAAAAAAAATGAAGTTCCATGTCATGAAGGGGGTTGTATTGTTCCTATTCTTCCCCTACCTTCTTTTTGTTTGCGTCTACTACCTTACCGGAAGTCTGTCGGAGGCCAAGAATATCCTTGGACTACCTGTTTTGTATGCTTTATGGGTTATTTATTCGCTTGTTGATGCAATAAAAGAGAAGTATTCAGGGTATAGAAATTGCCGGGAAGCGAATTTACTTTTATTAAGTATCGTTCCATGGGTGGGTCTGCCCGTGGTAGCGTATTTTGATTTAAGCCAAGCCACCGAAGCGTCCATAACCAATGGCGGCTTTTTATTATTAATGGGGCTGCAGGTGTCGAGGCATGTTCGCCAACTGCGCATTGAGCACGAACGACTGGAAAAAACTGAAAAGAGACTGTTGGATTGGAACAGTCACCTGCAGGACGAGGTCAATAAAAGAACCGAGGAACTTGAAAAGATCATTGAGCAACGAACCAACACGTTTGTCAGCCTGGCGCATGAAACGAAAACACCACTCACTCTTATACAGAATTGTATTGAAGAATACATCAGTAAGAGAGGCACCTGCCAGGAATTGCAAGTCATCAAACAGAGCCTTACGACCTTATCGGCAGATATTATTAACCTGTTTGATATCGAGAGGTACAATAAAGGGATAAAGATCTACAACCACGAGCAGCTTTGTGATTTTACGAAAATTGCAGAAGAGCAAATCATTTTGTTTAAAAGATATGCCGTGCGGAAAAAGATACAAATCACGTCAGAGATTGAATGTAACGTTTGCATAATGGCAGATCCTGTTGCGATCACACGTCTCGTAAATAATCTCATTGAAAATGCGATAAAATTTTCTTTCAGCTCCGGTACAGTAGGAATTGAACTGAAGAGGGTAAATGATGCCATCAGTTTTATCGTCAGGGACAACGGCCTTGGAATTCCTGCGGCCCTCAAGGAGAAGGTTTTTGAACCGTACTTCCAGATTGTCCATGACAAAAATTCAAATACAGGTATGGGGATGGGACTGCCATTGGTAAAAAAGATAGTACAGGATCTTGAAGGAACGATAGAATTGCAAAAGAACGTGGTGAGCAGCAGTGGCACTGAACTAAAAGTTGTCATTCCGGAAAACGTCAATTTGGTTTCTGCCAATTTACAAGGACTACAGGTGGAAGAAGCATCAACGATAGACTACTCTGATCAGAAAATCAACGAGGCGTTTGAGGAAGGGCACCCGTGGCTGTTATTAGTTGAAGACAGCCTTTCTATGTCAAGGTTTTTATATAACAAGCTCAGCAAACTTTTGAATGTAACTACTGCCGGCAACGGACATGAAGCTTTGGATCTTTTGAAAGTAATGTCACCTTTGCCCGATATTGTAGTGGCTGATGTAATAATGAACCAATTGGATGGTCTGCAGCTAGTGAAAATTTTGAACAGGAAACCAAGTTTTGAAAATATTCCCGTGATCCTTATCTCGGCGAAAGCTAAAGCCAAAGACAGGCTTGAAGCATTGCGCGCCGGCGCGGCTGATTTTATCGAGAAACCTTTTTTTGTGGAAGAGCTGAGCCGAAAGATACAGTTAATACTTGAAGCGTCAGCGGCTCAAAAAGTTCTTTTGCGAGCAGACAAAATTTCAAACAAGGGAGAAAAGACGGTTTTATCCGGAAAGTATGGCGACTTTCATCTTTCAAAAAGGGAAAGAGACATCGTACAACTCATATCACGGGGAGCCCCGTATAAGGAGATAGCAGCATCATTGTATATTTCTGTGCGAACCGTGACCACCCA
>JBQCEA010000071.1:0-2567 GCA_051960695.1 Mucilaginibacter sp.
AAATACTTAACGTAGCGGTCTGTGGAGTCGGAACTACAAACAATTACCTTACAGCCATGTGCCTTTGCCAGCTTGATCATGCTTAAAGCAGCCTCGCGCATCTTGGTAAGGCACATTTTGGTGAGATAATTAAAACCGTCATCATAGATCACAAAGAGATCAGGCTGATGTTTTTCAATCGCTGCTTCAGCTTCCTCGGGCTGGTGGGCGAACATGGTATCGAACAGGGAAACCCTAAAACCATTCCAGCGCATCAGCGCGGCGGCATACAAGGTACCCAATGGCGGATAAGGCTGCCCCAAGGCCCACTGCTTCGGATCAAAGCGGAGAAAATACGAATGAGAAAAAAGGATATTGTTTCGCGGCATTATTATCAACTACGTTTTTAATAGTTGAGGGGTTGCCAGCGTTAGTAATTTTTAGGCCCGTTATTTCCGGAGATGGTATATATTGTAATTATACATGCATCCCTGCGACTGGTAATGTTTCGCTACCAGTGTATCAACAAACTGGCGCATATCCTGATCTACCAATTGCTTATATTGCAGGAACATGGGCACCAGGATCACCTCGGGATGGTTTGCATTCATCTCCTCAAAAAACCTTGCTTTTGCTACGACGGTCTGCGTTACATTAAAATAAACCGTTGGTGATAATCTTTCGGTATACGCCTGCACCTGCGCCCCATAGCCTGCCACATAAACTTTATCCTTCAAGTTTGTATTATCCCTTACCCACCGGCCAAGTGCTTTGCGGCTGCCTTCATCGGGGATCGTAAATGGCGCGGCGCACAATTGGTCAACCTGCGCAGATTTAGCCGATACAGTTTTCATAATATTACATAATGTTTCGCTAAAACGCGGTAAAAAAAGAATTAAAATGGCCAGTAATACATAACCCAGTCGCCAATGATATTTATCGGTAAAATAGTTAAGGCAGAAAGCGCCCATCAGCGATAACGAGGGCAGCAGTTCCTTCAAATGCACATTATCAAAAATACCAATGACGCAAATGCCGGCCAACGCCAGAATAAACCAAAGCAGAAAGAGGTCGAGCTTTCTTTTTATGTAAATGTAGCCGGCTACCAACGGATAAAACAGCACCATGCCCGAAAGAATGAGCTTATCGCTAAAGTTCTGCCATTTCCAAAGCAAGGTATGACTGGTTACGCTGCCCGGACCAAAGTTATCAGCCAATGCATAAGTATACATGCTATCAAAGCTGATACCCATGAAATGGCCCAATAAGGTAAGAATGATAATACCGAACATTACGCCGGCGCAGAAGGTCAGTGAAAATTGGACATTCTTTCGGGCGCAGGATAAGAATATGGCGATGATCCCAAAAATACCTGTAAACCTGAAACCAAGTGCGAAACCGGCCAACAGGCCGCTCAGAAGCATATCGCCACGGGTACGGGCCGATATATAGCGATAAACAGCCAGGATAGTAAACATCACCTCATAGGTTTCGGTGTAGGAAACGTACTTACCGCCGGTTGCATGCCACAAAAGCGAAAGCCCATAAATGGAGGTGGCTAATAACCCCGCCCGTTCGCCTGAAATATACCGGGCGATCTTGTAAACGTAGTATATGCCTGCCGACTCAAAAATAGTCCCCAGCACGCGGGGGAACCAATAATTTACACCGAAAAGTCTATCTGAAAGACCAAAAACGGCAAATATAAGCGGCGATTTATTGTCGATGCCGCCGTTATAAGGAACAAGCCCGTTGCGGAACCAGTTACGGCCAATGTAATGCCACATGGCTTCGTCAAATGATAGGGCAAAGCCATCTGTAAACAGCGTAATAAAAAGCTGCAGCAATATGAACAGGGCGAGAAGTTGCAGGGGCCTTTTATTCAGGCTCCTGAGCGTTTCGCTTATGGTCATGACTAAGGGGTTATGGTCTTACCATTAGAGGCAATTGTAATGAGCATACACATTTAACGCATGTTTTGTTTGTGCTCATATCTAATGTTTCTCTAAAACCAACAGCCCCATCGCTATTTAAAATGCCTGATAATGAATTATTTCTGATATTACCGATCGTGTCATGAAAAAAGCAGGGCCGTACGCTGCCATCGGCTTCAACCACTGCCGATACCCACGGCGCATTACACTTTTTAATCGGGAAGGCTTTAAGCCCATAATATGCCGCGTAGTAGTCGTAAATGTGTTGTATTTTTTTAGGCGATTCGGCTATAAAGCGATTCTTGAAATCGTTCCTGTTCTCAGTTATCAACCTGTTAATGATATTTTGCAGTTCGGGCAGCTCTCTTTCCGATAACAATATCTCATGCTGGCGCGGCTCTTCCCAGGCCATTTGCCGGTTAAATGCATGGCTGCCGACATCGGCAGGCAAAAAACTGATCTGGTCAAGCCCGATCTGCCTTGCCTGGTAAATAATAGATGCCCAGTTCCAGAAATTGAGGCGATGGATAACCGTGCGCGCCGTTATACGGTACGATGGCCTAAGCGAGTGAATATATTGCACACCATCTTTCAGCTTTTGAAAAGCCCCGGGAATATTACGGATAGCATCATGCAGTTGCTGATCCCCGTCTA
>JBQCEA010000072.1:0-7512 GCA_051960695.1 Mucilaginibacter sp.
AAAGAAATAGACCTGGATGTACGCATCATCATCGCTACAAACGAAAACCTGCAGGATGGTATTTCAAAAGGCCGTTTCAGGGAAGATCTGTACCACCGCTTTAACGAATTTACCATCTATATGCCCGCCTTGCGGGAGTTGGGAAGCGATATTATGCTGTTCGCCAATCACTTCCTGCAAATGGCCAACCAGGAACTGGGACGTAATGTAACATCATTTTCGCCTGAAGTGGAAGAATGCTTTATGAACTACAGATGGACAGGTAATATCCGCGAACTGAAAAATGTGGTTCGCCGTGCTACTTTGATCACTGAAGGAGATGTGATACAGTTAAAAGCAATACCGCTTGAAATATCCAATTACAAGTCAACCGCGATATTGGAACCGGTCGCAATTGCAGAAGCGGAGCCGGCATTAGCGCGGGAAAGTAAGCATGATCTTAAAAATGCCGCCCAGGAAGCTGAGTATGATACGATATTGAAAGTGCTTCGTGAAGTGAACTTTAATAAAACCAAAGCGGCAGAGATATTAAATATCGACCGTAAAACCCTTTATAACAAAATGAAGGCCATTAACCTGGGCAAATAATATAATATGGAAGAGCCTGAAAAAAGTAAACCTCGCGCCGAGGAAAAGCTTCGCAAATTGCGGCATGATATCAGGAACCAGCTTTCAAATATCAATCTATCAATAGAACAATTGAAATACGAAATACCGGACGACGCAGGGTCTGATAGTGCGTTCTACATTAATACTATTGCTATGAGCTGCGCTAAGATCAATCTTTTGCTCGACGATCTGGACTAACTAATTGGCAGTTAACATATTTTAACAACCGGCGCTAAAACTATTTGGCGCTTTTTTGTTTATAGTACATTACTTATTACAATTAATCAGTGTCAATTTTCAATTATAAGCAGCGCAATAATATTATACTGGTTAGCATAATTGTGCTGGGTTGTTTTCTGTTTTATGCATTAAGCGGACTGTTCAGCTCTATTCTGGGTGCTATAGTATTGTTTACTATTTTCAGGTCCATTTACCTCGATCTAACCGAAAAACAAAAATGGAATAAAGCAATAAGCGCATTACTGATCATTATTGTTTCGCTCATCGTTATCGTTATTCCCTTTTTAACATTAAGCATATTGGTTATTAACAAAATATCTGGGCTCAGGCAAAGTTCATTGCCTATACAGGATTGGATATACCGCATAGATATTTTTTCGGCACATTATTTACATCAGCCTAAACTTGGCGAGAACATATTGCAGAAGTTGGGCACTTATGTTACAGAGCTGTTCCCTTCTATTTTAAGCAGCGCCGTTAACATTGTGCTTACACTGTTGGTAATGTATTTTCTGCTCTATTTTATGTTTACGCAAATACGGGAATTTGAAGCGGCGTTGCTAAAATATGCTCCTTTTCGCGAACAGCATGCTTTAAAATTTGCACTAGCGCTGCGTAATTCAACGTATAGTAATGTACTGGGGCAAGGGATCATCGCTTTTACACAAGGAACTTTACTGGCAATGGGTTTCTATGCATTCGGTATACCCAGCCCTATGTTTTGGGGCATTATTGGTATGTTTATTTCGTTTTTACCAGTTGTAGGGGCACCAACGCTCACCATTCCGGCAAGTATCGTCTTATTTGCAGACGACCATGTGGTAAAAGGTATTTTTCTGCTGGTTTATGGGTTGCTTTTTATTGGCAACATCGACAATGCATTACGTATGATCATTAATAAACGCATTGCCAATACACACCCGATAATATCAGTGATCGGTGTATTTATTGGCTTGCCATTGTTTGGAATATTGGGTTTAGTTTTCGGCCCATTGTTGCTTTCATATTTCCTGCTTTTACTGGAGATATATGAAACAAACAGGCTGGCCGCGGACAGGTTGAAACGTATCAGGAACTCGGCAGATAATGACTAATAACTAATATTTTTTGTGAAGGAGAAAGTAAATCCCGATATTGATTGCGAACATTAAAAGTAATAAACACCTGTTAAAAACGCCCTTTTATTGAGATTAACAGGTTATTTAACCGTTATAAAAACAAATTACCGACTTAAAAATTATAATGTTATGAGTGATAATTCAAAGGTAGTGGTTGCATTGCTTGCAGGGCTAGCAGCAGGAGCAGCATTAGGGATATTATTTGCACCCGAAAAAGGGACCGAAACACGTGACAAACTTTCAGAATCGTTAAAGCAGTTGGGTGATTCAATAAGAGAAACAGCCGCCAATGAGATCGATAGCCTGATGGGACTAAAAGATAAGGTAGTGGATAATATAAAAAGTAAAATAAAAACCGTTGATGAAGAATACCAGGATGACCTGGAACATGCATAAATAAGAAGACTGGCCCCGAAAACTGATCTTATTCGGGGCTACTAATTAAATGCTATGGAAAACAAAAACGATACGCCACCACAACCGCCACTATTTGACCAGCTGAAGGATTATGCAGATACTCAGATAAAACTGGCTAAGTATGAAGCGATAGACCGCAGCTCGAAATTTATGGCGAGTATGATAATGGATATGATCGTTGCAGGAATATTTCTGCTTACTTTCTTATTTGTAAGTTTCGCCATAGCATTTGTATTATCAACATGGCTGTTTCATTCTTATGCAGCAGGCTTTGGGTGTATGGCAGGTATATACTTTATTATAGCAATTATCATCATCCTGTTTCGCGAGAAATTACAACGGCCTATAGTCAATTGGTTTATCCGGAAATTCTTTTAATAAATGGCAGACGTATCTATAAATAATGTAAATGATCTGAAAGCGGAGATAGTTCGCCTGCGAATGTTGAAGGATGAACAAGGCGCGGCTATAAAAAGTCGTTTCAACTCACCCAGCGCAACTTTTTCTACTATATCTTCTATTTTCTTTAAACCTGGTCACAAGATATTAAACCAGGATTTCGTGGGCATGCTTTCACGCGTGCTTTTACCGCTTACTTTAAACAAGACCATATTCCGGCACTCTGGCTTCCTGGTAAAAGGTCTGGTTGGCTTCCTTTCTCAAAAGGCGTCGCATTTTATCAGTGAAGATTCTGTGATGGGCCTATGGGGAAAAGTAAAATCAGTATTCGAGAAAAAAAGTAAGCAGGAAGACTACGGCATCCCTCCCGAAAGCGAAGCATCTTAGGGTGAAAGCTGAAAGACCAAAGCAAAAAGCTTTTAGCCTCATACGTTATCCTTTCACCTCAAAATTTCTCCTATTTTTGCCTGCTAATTTTAATAAGTGGGAAAAGATAAATTAAAACGTTTTGCTGAAGTAGCTACTTTCAGCAATGTAATACAATTGGATGCTGGCTTGCCTTACAAAGGTAAATGGGCTTCAGATTTTTTTAAAAACAATAGCCCTGTAGTACTTGAACTGGCCTGTGGTAAAGGCGAATATACCGTAAACCTGGCCAAAATGTTTCCTGGCAAGAATTTTGTCGGCATTGATTACAAGGGTAACCGGATATGGCGCGGCGCTAAGGATGCGCTGGAAGAAGGTGTTAACAATGTGGGCTTTTTGCGCATACAGATAGAAACCATGCTGGATTATTTTGCTGATGGCGAAATAGACGAGATATGGATCACATTCCCCGATCCGCAGCCACAGATAAGCCGGGAAAAAAAGCGGCTCACCTCGCCGCGGTTCCTTGAAAAGTATAAACAGGTATTAAAATCCGGGGGTTATGTAAACTTAAAAACAGACGACGATGGGTTACATGCTTACACTACCGAAAAAATTGATGAGCTTGGTTTAAAACTGCATGTTAAAACGGAAGACCTGTATCACTCGGAATATGCAGATGAAGTGCTGTCGATAAAAACGTATTATGAAAAGAAATACCTGAAAGACAATAAGAATATCAACTATCTTAAGTTCTCATTTCAATAATTTATGCCCGACCTGAATTTTTACGACATGGTATACCAGGTAGTCCGGCTTATTCCGCCGGGCAGGGTTACGTCGTATGGGGCCATTGCCAATTACCTTGGTACTAAAGGTTCGTCGCGCATGGTAGGGTATGCTATGGGTGCCTGCGGCGGAGTGCATCCGCCGGTTCCGGCCCACCGGGTAGTTAATAGCCAGGGGCTACTAACGGGCAAGGTTCATTTTGGCGGCGACCTGATGCAGCAACTGCTTGAATCGGAAGGCGTAAAAGTGGAAAACGATAAAATAGCCGACTTTAAAAAAGTATTCTGGGATCCGGCTATCGAATTGGAATTGTAAACGTCATCCCTTAAACGTGTATATATTCTAATAATTCCATTCTGTTTCCAAATGGGTCGATAAAAGAAAAGCGTTCGCGGCCGGGGATTACCGGCTCTTCATGAACTTCTACACCCTTCTCCTCTAAATATTGCTTTGCTGCCTTAACATCCGGTACTTCAAATGCTGTATGACGAATAGAACGTGGCAAAGCGTCTTCAACACCGATATGAAAACCGATATCACCTATCACAAACCAATAACCCGGATTGGGAAATACATCCGGACGAACGTCCGGTTTTAAGCCGATCACTTCGGTATAAAATTTCCTTGCCTCTTCTAATCTTTCAGGTGGTACACAGATATGGATATGATCAGCGCGCTTAAAATCTATCATGAGGATAAAAATAGATAAATTTGAAATAAGGTAGTGCCGCCTTTGAACGATCTTGCCCCAAAATTTAAGCTGAATCACATTAATGATAAAAGTAACGAGGAAAAATAAAAGACATATCAATGAGCCTGTGCGGTTAGAAGAAATATAAGCCAGTATCTCGCGCTGGTGTCCACTCAGTATGTTGCCTGCGAATTGATCAGACTGCACTTCGTACTTATAACTTACCAGGTTATTCAGGTAACCATAAATAAAAAGCACCAAAAGACATAATAGAAATAAGTTGACGACAGAAAGCAGGCGCTTGCTTAGCTTTATTCTTATGGGTAATTGGGTTTTCTAATATGCACATTATCAGGCCAAAGGACAACGTTAATTTAAAAAATATTCTTTAATTTTTACCGTATTACCGCTACAAAACCTGCTAATGGCGGAGTGTTGTTTTTAAGATCAATGATGTAGTAATAGGTCCCACCCGGCACGCCCGCACCCCTGTATGTGCCGTCCCACGGCACGCCATAACCGATGGATGAATATATCCTTTGTCCCCAACGGTCAAATATTTGCACCGTGCAGTTTGCATAAGTACTGAGGCTTTTAATATTCCATGTATCATTTATGCCATCGCCGTTAGGTGTGAAAGTATTGGGAATAACAATGCTGCCTGGTGTACCCGGATTAACAGGTGGTGTTGCAGGGTCTACCGTAATAGTAAAACTAACGGGAATGCCGCTGCATAAAGGCAGGTTAGCTATAAAATTACCGATAGCTATCGGGTTGTTGCCCGTGCCTATGGCAGTGGTTACCTTATTGGTAGTTGTGTTGATAATGGAAACATTGCCATTACCATTGCCCCCAAAATCATTTGCTACGTACACATATCCGCCGTCGGGAGTTATGGATATACCGATGGGATATTTTCCGACAGGTATTGTTGCGATAACCTTATTAGTAGCTACATCTATCACCGAAACCATGCCCGGAGCAAGGGATGACATGTTATCACCCGAATCGGACACATAGACACGGCTGCCGTCAGGGCTCGTACATATTCCCCATGGCCCTGTACTGACCTGAATGGTGGCTGCAACCTTATTTGTTGAAGTATTGATGACAGATACATCGTTAGAAAATGTGTTGGCTACAAAAACCTCGCTTCCATCAGGAGTGACCACAATGCCGTTTGAGTTGGTGCCCGTTTCTATAGTAGCATCTATTTTATTGGTTGTGGTATTGATCACATAGAGATCACTCTTATTATTTACATCACCGTAGCTATTGGTAACATACAGTTTCTTCCCATCTGAATTTATGGCCAGCATACCCGGGTACCTTCCTATTAAAATATTAGCAGTGATCTCGTATGTAGCTGTATTGATTGCCGAAACGAGTGTGCCATTACTTACATATAAGGTGCCGCCATCAGGACTTACGCAAATACCATTGGGTTCTGAGCCAACCTGGATGGTTCCAATCAATGTATTGGTGGTAGTATTGATGACAGATACTGTATTAGACTGGACATTGGTTACGTAAACGCGCCCGCCGTCCGAACTTACAGATACGCCATAAGGCTGTATCCCGACGCTTATCACATGGGTTACCTGGTTAGTTGCGGTATTTACTACTGCTACAGTGTTATCACTGGCATTAGGTATATAAGCAAATTGAGAAGATTTCGTTAAATCCGTAACTTGTATAGTGGCCGTAACAGGTGAGTTGCCTTTATTGATGGCTGTGAACGATGGAATGTTCCCGGTTCCGCTGGCGGCCAGGCCTATGCCCGGGGTATCATTTGTCCAGGTATAACTGCTGCCTGTCCCGGTAAAACTAACGGCTTTGGTTGGGCGGCCATTGTCTACCGTTTGATCCTTAGGTGTGTTTACATCAGGCGATGAATTAATAGACGCATTTACCGTTATAGTTTGGCTCGCCGTCCCTATAGAAGTTAAGTTTACATTACCTGAAACATTACCACTTGCGGCGGTAGCGGATGACCGCACATATATCACCACATCAGTTATATCGCCATTTGATGGCGGAATAGTAACATTGTTTCCATAACCGCTACCTGCATTAAGTGATACTTCAAACCCATCAGGCGCCGTTGCAACCAGGTTGTCTGTCAGATTGGTGGCCGAGACGGTAAACTGGAGAATATTCGGACTTGCCGATTCTGTGCCGGCACACGCCGAAATAGTTCCCTGCACTGTATTGGCAGTAATTACCGGTGTTGGAGGACCAGGTTCTACCGTAATGGTAAATGTAACAGGTGTAGTGCCGCACCCTGTACCTCCGGCAAAAAAATTCCCGATAGGGGTTGGCGACGAGCCCACGGGTATGGTATTTATTACCGTATTATTCCCAACGTTGATGACGGATACGGTGTTGTCAATAGTGTTGGCCACGTAGATCTTTGTGCCATACGAATTGAAGGCCAAGCCATCCGGGCCTTTCCCTACAGTAATTGTTTTGACGACCTGATTAATAGAGGCATCGATCACAGAAACCGTTCCGGGTGGATAATCTGCATGGGAAGAATAACCACCATAACTATCCGAATTGGTTACATAAACCCACCTGCCATCCGCGCTGATACAGCTTGAAACAGGGCCAATGCCTACAGCTATGGTGGCGTCAATGGTAAGGGTTGAGGTATTAACTACGGTAATTGTTCTGGAAATAACGTTGGCGATATACAATTTACTGCCATTGGGGCTTATGGTTATACCGTAGGGGTTGTTGCCGACTGTCAAAACAAAAGTTACCTGGTAGGTTGAGGTGTTAATGACTGAAAGCGTATTGTTATTAGAATTGGTTACATATAATGTGTTACCGTCGGGGCTAATAGCTAAACCCGAAGGCTGTAAATCCACGGGTATGGCA
>JBQCEA010000073.1:0-5830 GCA_051960695.1 Mucilaginibacter sp.
CCTGCACAGAAGCTTTATGAAATGGAGATGGATGAGGATCTTGACGGTATCCATTTCGGTGCATTTGCAGATAATAAGCTAATCGGAGTTGTTTCTCTATTCCAAAAGGACGATAATTTCCAATTCCGTAAATTTGCTGTAGACTTTGATTACCAGGGCCAAGGCATTGGCAATCAAATGCTGACTTATATTACCGTTTTTGCAAAAGCTGAAGGTGTTAAAACTATCTGGTGCAATGCCCGTTTATCAGCTGTAGATTTTTACCTGAAATATGGTTTTCATCAAACCGGTAAACTATTTTCCAGGAATGGGTTTGATTACGAGATCTTAGAGAAGAAGCTGTAAAAAAGCCGGCCTGAGCTATCAAACCGGCAAACCAATCAACTAAACTAATCTTGAAAAAAAATTACTCTGCGCAAAAGAACATCGGCTAAATGAACGTAATGTTAACACAGCAACAATAAATCAATATTCGCGCTAAAGTTTGTTAACATGCTTCTTTGTCAATGCCTTTACTATATTTGCCATAACTATTAAAAACAGTAAAATACAAGCCAATGTATAAGAAAAAAGCTGATAAAAAACAGCATGTTGAAGTAGTCAATAAAAACTCGTTAGCCTTCTTTGAAGAATATATCAATAACCCCTCACCTACCGGTTTTGAATGGACGGGCCAGAAATTATGGCTCGATTATATTAAGCCTTATATCGATGACCATTATGTAGATAATTATGGCACTGCGGTGGGTATCATCAATCCAAAAGCCAAATACAAAGTAGTGATAGAGGCACACGCCGATGAGATATCATGGTTTGTAAATTATATCACTAATGATGGTTTGATCTATGTTATCCGTAATGGCGGTTCTGATCACCAGATAGCACCTTCAAAACGCGTTAATATCCACACTGATAAAGGCATAGTAAAGGCAGTATTCGGATGGCCGGCTATCCATACCCGTTCAGGCGAAAAAGAAGAAGCGCCGACCCTGAAAAACATTTTCCTTGACTGTGGCTGCACTACTAAAGAAGAAGTTGAAAACCTCGGCATTCATGTGGGTTGTGTCATTACTTATGAAGACGAGTTCATCGTATTAAACGACCGTTATTATGTTGGTCGTGCATTGGATAACCGAGCCGGTGGTTTTATGATCGCGGAAGTGGCCCGCTTACTGAAAGAGAATAAAAAGAAACTGCCATTCGGTCTATATATCGTTAATGCTGTACAGGAAGAGATCGGTTTACGTGGTGCTGAAATGATAGCGCATCATATTAAACCGAACCTGGCTATCGTAACAGATGTTACTCACGATACCCAAACACCGATGATCAATAAAACCACCCAGGGCGATCTTGCCTGCGGAAAAGGTCCGGTTGTATCGTATGCACCTGCGGTACAGAATAATGTGAACAGGCTGCTGATTGAAATCGCTCAAAAAGAGAATATTCCATTCCAACGGCAGGCATCATCCCGCTCAACCGGAACTGATACAGACGCTTTTGCCTATTCAAACGACGGCGTGCCTTCAGCACTGATCTCGCTGCCATTGCGCTACATGCATACAACTGTTGAGATGATCCATAAAGAGGATGTGGACAATGTGATCAGGCTGATCTATGAAGTATTGCTGAATGTTAAAGACGGTCAGGACTTCCGTTATATTAAATAATTAATATAATTGTCAATGTGACATTTGTTAATTAATTTTGAAATCTTAGAACATCACAAACATTTTCGAGTATAAGTGTTTAATTCCCTTTAAAAACAATATATGAAACCCACCTTACTGATACTGGCTGCAGGTATGGCCAGCCGCTATGGAAGCATGAAGCAAGTAGACGGTTTTGGCCCAAATGGCGAAACCATCATTGATTATTCTATTTACGATGCCATAAATGCAGGCTTTGGCAAGATCAGCTTCATCATTCGTGAAGAATTTGCCGACCAGTTCAAATCCATATTCGAGCCTAAACTTAAAGGCCGTGTTGAAACTGATTACGTTTTTCAAAGCTATGATCTTAAGCCTTTCGGTATCGATAAAACCATTGAAAGATCAAAGCCATGGGGTACGCAACACGCTGTACTTGCGGCAAGAAACCAGGTGCACGAACCATTCTGTGTGATCAATGCTGATGACTATTATGGCCGCGACTCATTTGAGAAGATGGCTAAATTCCTGACCACTGAAGTAGCTGATGATAAATATGCTATTATAGGTTACCAGGTTGATAAAACTCTTTCTGATTACGGCTCCGTATCACGCGGGGTGTGTAAGGTAGACGAAAACGGTAACATGGTAGAGATTAATGAGCGTACCGAAGTATATTTTAAAGAAGATGGCAGCGTAGCTTATAAAGATGCTACTGGTGAACATCCCTTATCAAATGACACGCGTGTTTCGATGAACTTCTGGGGCTTCACTCCTGCTATCTTTAAACAAAGCGAGCCGATGTTCAAAAAATTCGTTGAGGCGAATGAGAGCAATCCTAAAGCTGAATTCTTTATCCCATTGGCAGCTGACGAACTGATCAAAAGCGGAACAGCTTCATTTAAAGTGATCCCAACCGCATCTAAATGGTTCGGCGTTACCTATAAAGAAGATAAACCGATCGTTCAGAAAAGCATATCAGATTTGGTAAACAGCGGTGTATATCCACAGAATTTGTGGTCGTAAGATTCTTTTGCTCTTTAGCTGTTTTATGATTAATTTTAGTTATGTGATTATCCTATAAAATATTGCTTAAACCTGAACCTGAAGGCGGTTATACAGTAAACGTCCCTGCCCTGCCGGGTTGTATAACCTATGGAGTTGATCTGGAAGGCAAAACTGAACGCAAGAGAGGGTATAGAATTGTACATTGAGAGTTTAAAAAAGCATGGTGAGGAAATACCTTCTAATGACGATGTTCTTGAGCTCAATTTGCAATTAACAGCATAAGCAAGAAAGCATACAGCTCACAGGAAATAATTACTTTATTAAAAGAAGCAGGATTTGTTCTTGACAGAGTAAAAGAAGCCATCATATATTCCTGCATCCGCAAAATAATAAAAGAGCTGTTGTGCCGCACCCCAAAAAAGATTTACCCATTGGCACAGCCCACGCAATATTAAAGCGAGCCGGAATCAAATAATAACTCAAAAATATATCCTGCCCCAAAGGCGGGATTTTTGTTTTAGGTAAACGGCCTCAACCAAACTGTTTGTATATTGTTGAACAGTTCAACAACCTTATGAAATACAAACTTTTATTCCTGCTGTTTATATTCTTATACGGGACCGCTTTTGCTCAAAATCCAGACTCGGTTTGGGCAAAAAAGCATTATGAAAAAAAGGAGGTCTACATTAAAATGCGCGACGGCATCCGCCTGTACACCGCCATTTACATGCCTGCGGATCTGCCCGGTAAGCATCCAATCCTAGTGGTACGCACACCTTACTCTTGTGCTCCCTATGGCAAGGATGAATGGCCGTCATCATTTTGGAATAATTACCTGGGCGCTTATTTAAAACGAGGCTACTGCTTTGTTTTGCAGGATGTACGCGGCAGGTACATGAGTGAGGGTACATTTGTCAATATCCGTCCGTTTAATCCCAATAAAAAAACCAACAAAGATATAGACGAAGCCAGCGACACTTATGACACTATCGATTGGCTCATCAAAAATATTCCCGGCAATAATGGCAAGGTTGGCGTATTGGGGACATCCTATCCCGGTTTTTATGCAGCTATGGCAGCTTTAAGCCGCCATCCGGCATTAAAGGCAGTATTGCCCGAGGCCCCGGTTACTGACTGGTTTATGGGCGACGACCTGCACCATAATGGCGCTTTCATGCTGCAGGATGCCTTTTTGTTTTACGTGCAGTTCGGTTTTGGTGACCCTCGCCCTAAACCAAGATCAACTCCCGACAAAGGGTTGGAACAGCCGGTGTATGATAGCTATAAGTATTTTTTAAACGTAGGCCCCCTACCGGAATTTACCAGGCTCACAGGAGATAGCATAGCTTTTTGGAACGAACTGATGAAACATCCAAATTATGACTCATGGTGGAAGGCACGGAACGACCGTCAGTATATGTCAAATATTCCCTCAAATCTGCCAACCCTTGTTGTGGGTGGTTTATTTGATGCCGAAGATAGTTATGGCACCTGGAACTTATATCGTGCGATAGAAAAACAAGCTGAAAACAATAACCGGATGATCATCGGTCCCTGGTATCATGGACAATGGTCGGGTGGTAAAGGCGACCATCTGGGCGATCTGTACTGGGGCAGTAATACCGGCGAATGGTATATCAAAAACATTGAACTGCCATTTTTTGATCATTACCTGCGGGATAAGGGAAATATGGATACGCTTGCTAAAGCAACGGTATTTATCACCGGCGAAAATAAATGGCACCGGTTTAAGCAATGGCCGCCTATTGAAGAAAAGCCGGAATCATTGTATTTGAATAAGGATAAAGCCTTCAGCTTTTCCAAGCCCATATCAGGTTTTGATGAGTACATCAGTGATCCTGCTAACCCTGTTCCGTATACAGCAGGAGTGCATAAAGACAGGACGCGTGAATATATGGACGCCGACCAGCGTTTCGCCGAAGAAAGAAAGGATGTACTTACCTATCAAACCGAGCCTTTGGTATCTGATATTACCCTAACCGGCCCGCTCACTGCCGACCTATGGGCAGCTATATCCACCACCGATGCTGACTTCGTTGTAAAGGTGATCGATGTATTCCCTGCCGACGGTAACAATAATTCCAAACTGAACAGCTATGAGATGCTTGTGCGGGGCGATGTATTCCGTGGAAAATTCCGTCACAGTTTTTCAAAGCCGGAGCCCTTTGTTCCGGGCAAGCCAGAAGAAATTAAATTTACAATGCCTGATGTAGCCCACACCTTCAAAAAAGGTCATCGCATTATGATACAGGTACAAAGCTCATGGTTTCCATTGGTTGACCGCAATCCGCAACAATTTGAAGATATTTATCATGCCAGGGCGAGCGACTTTATTAAATCGGATATTAGGATCTATCATTCAAAAGATCATCCGAGCAGGATCATATTACCAATGGTAAATAAATAATTATTTCAGATTATTATTATTCTATATTTTGATATCATCACTTCCAATCCCAAAATCATGTCCATTAAAAAAGCCCGTCCTGATAAACAGAACGGGCTTTGCTATATATGATGGATCAATTATTTTACTTCTTCGAAGTCAACATCGGTTACATGGTCTGAAGCATCTTGCTGACCATTGTTACCGCCTGCGGCACCGGCATCACCTGCTGGCTGACCTTGTCCTGCTTCAGCTGATGCTTTGTACATCTCTTCAGAAGCTGCGGTCCATGCAGCATTCAATTCAGTCTGTGCAGTTTCTATAGAAGCAAAGTCTTTAGAAGCAAACGCATCCTTCAATTTTTTCAAACCTTCTTCGATAGGCGCTTTTTTATCAGCCGAAATTTTGTCACCATACTCTTTCAGTTGCTTTTCAGTAGTGAAGATCAGGGCATCAGCAGCATTCAGCTTTTCAACTTCCTCTTTTGCCTTCTTGTCAGCCTCAGCATTTGCTTCAGCTTCATCCTTCATCTTCTTGATCTCAGCATCAGTTAACCCTGATGAAGCCTCGATACGAATCTTTTGCTCTTTACCGGGAGCCTTATCTTTTGCAGAAACGTGCAATATACCGTTGGCATCAATATCAAATGATACTTCGATCTGTGGCACACCACGAGGAGCCGGCGGAATTCCATCTAAGTGGAAGCGGCCTAAAGTCCTGTTTTGTGCAGCCATTGGGCGCTCACCTTGCAAGATGTGGATCTCTA
>JBQCEA010000074.1:0-2429 GCA_051960695.1 Mucilaginibacter sp.
AAACCTTTTAAAATACTAAAACTATGTCAATGGTCACATCCGCACTGAAAAGGCCGATCACAACAATAGTGATTACCATGAGCCTTTTGATTTTTGCAGTGCTCAGTGCAATGAATGTCCCGATAGATATCTTCCCAAAGCTTAACCTGCCCACTATTTACGTGATTGAATCGTACGGTGGTATGTCGGCGCAGCAGATGGAGGGATTTTTCGCCACACGTATGGCAGATCAGTTCCTGTACGTGAATGGCGTTCAAAGTATTTCAACAAAAAATATACAGGGACTTTGCCTCCTTAAGATCACGTTTTATGAAAGCACTAACATGGCCGAGGCTTCGGCACAGGTGGCTCTGCAGGTAAACCGTGTAATGAGCTTCTTTCCACCTGGAGCCCTGCCACCACAGGTTATCCGTTTTGATGCCTCATCTCTACCCGTAGGCGAATTAGTATTCGCCAGCCCTACACGACCTTTGAAAGACGTATATGATCTGGCCGCTACCCGTATCAGGCCAATGTTTGCTACCATACCTGGATTATCTGCACCCCCACCATTCGGATCAAATGCGCGTTCTATCGTTTTAAATGTCGATCCGGATAAATTGAGAAGCTACGACCTTACCCCTGATGAAGTGGTGACCGCGCTATCCAAGTTCAATGTTATGTCGCCATCAGGCAATATCAGGTTGGGTAATGATATGCTGATTACTTCCATGAATTCATTGATCCGAAATTCTGACAATTTCAATACCATACCGATCAAAACCGTTAATGGCGTACCTATATTTATCAAGGACGTTGCTCGCGTAGCAGATGCCACTGATGTTACGGTAGATTATGCCTTGATCAATGGTAAACGTTCTGTATACATGCCGGTTGTAAAAACCGCTGATGCATCAACATGGTCGGTTGTGCAGCAACTAAAGGCTAAACTGCCTGAAATGCAAAGCCTTTTGCCGGATGATGTTCATATATCATACGAATTTGACCAGTCGGTTTTCGTGATCAATGCAGTAAAAAGCTTATTAACAGAAGGTGGACTTGGTGCATTATTGACAGGCTTAATGGTATTGCTTTTCCTGCGTGATCTGCGAAGCAGTTTGATAGTGGTCATTACTATACCTGTGTCTATTATAATTGGTGTGTTATTGTTGAGTCTTTTCGGACAAACCATCAATATCATGACGCTAAGCGGCTTAGCGCTGGCTATTGGTATCCTGGTCGACCAGGCTACAGTGACGATTGAAAACATACACCAGCATCTGGAAATGGGCAAATCCAAACGTTTAGCTATTTATGATGCCTGCGAGGAAATATCGTTCCCATTATTGCTCATCTTGTTATGTATACTGGCTGTATTTGCGCCATCATTTATGATGAAAGGCGTGCCTAAGGCCATGTTCCTGCCATTGTCGCTATCCATTGGTTTAACTATGATCGTATCTTATATACTGGCTCAAACTCTTGTACCTATACTCAGTAACTGGATGATCAAAGCCGAACGGTATCAGCATTATCATCATGGAGAGATACATGCCCATGCCGGAGAATCTTTAAACCGCATGGAAGAGATCCAGGTGAACATGCACTTGCAAAAAGAAGAAAAAGAGCCTGAGAAAAACGATTTTTTCGAGTGTGTAAAAATGCGCTTCATTAAGATATTAAGCAGGTTGATGCCGCGGAAAAAGCTTATCGTTCCAATATATCTCGTGGGTGTCATTGTACTTGCCGGTGTTTGTTTTATGGTGATCGGAAAAGACATGATGCCGAAACTGAATAACGGACAATTCCAGATACGCATTAAAGAACCCGACGGCACACGTCTGGAACGTACTGAAGATAAATTTAAAGAGGTACTTCATATCATCAATCAAACAGTTAATAACCATGTCGAAATTACATCTGGTTATGTGGGTATCGTACCGAGCAGCTTTGGTTCCAGTAACTTGTACATCTTTAATACTGGTACGCAGGAAGCTGTAATACAGGTTGAGCTTGATCCTGAATACAAAATGAACATGGATGAGCTGAAAGATGCGCTCAGGCATAATATCGCAAAGGAAATGCCTGAAATGCGCATCACTTTTGAACCTATCGACATGACCGAGAAAATCATGAGCCAGGGCGCATCTACTCCTATCGAGGTACAGGTAGCCGGTAAGGATATGCAGCAAATTGAAGGTTATGCAAATAAGGTGGTAACCAAACTAAAACAAATACCTTATCTGCGCGATGTACAGATCGCGCAGCCGCTTAACTTCCCAACTATAGAGATCACGCTGGACAGGCTGAAAGTGGCACAATTAGGTTTAAATATTAAAGACATATCCAATTCGGTCACTGCCAGTACCTCGTCAAGCCGTTTCGTTGAAAAAAATCTTTGGCTCGATTCCAGGAACCAATACACTTACCAGGTTCAGGTGCAAATACCT
>JBQCEA010000075.1:0-7005 GCA_051960695.1 Mucilaginibacter sp.
GCGTAAGCTATTACACAAACAGATACAGCTGCAGGAAGAAAGCCGTCAGTATTATAAGTTCTTTTATACCCGGCAATACAAGCAGCAGATCGATCAGCTTAATCAGCAGATAGACGAAACTGAAAAACTGTTCAGTCAGATCAACGAACAGATAAAGTATGATGAAACCTTGATAAAGGTTGATACTCAGCTGATGCAAACCGGTGACCTGAAAATATCAGACCTTATACTGGCCATCAACAACTACCTTACTGTTAAAAACCTGTTTACGCAAACTACCATTAACCGCCTTCAGCTTATTAATCAGCTGAATTACTGGAACAAGTAAAATGAAAAAAACGAGATATTCCGTTACATGGATACTGGCATTGGTCATTGGATCGGTGATATGCCTTAGTTCATGTTCAAGCAATAAAAAGTCGGATGATGACGACGATGCTTCAAAAGTTGAGGCACAAACGCCTGTTACCATTACTACCGTTGACCAGAACGGGATGACGGACTATATCGACCTAAACGCTACATCGGTATTCCTGCAAAAAAACTATGTAAAGTCAAACGCCAACGGCTATATCATAAAGGTAAATGCGCAGCAGGGCCAATATGTAAATGCAGGACAGGTACTTTTTGTGGTAAAAACCAAAGAGGCGCAAAGTATTGGCAACAGCATCAATATTTTGGATACCACTTTTAAATTCTCTGGTGTAAACCGCATCAAGGCTGCCAAATACGGCTACATTTCACAGGTAAACCACCAGTTAGGCGATTATGTGCAGGATGGCGAAGCACTTGCTACCATCAGCGACCGCTCCAGTTTTGTATTCCTGATGCAAATGCCTTATGAGCTGCGCCAATATGTTTCGCTCAACAAAAACATCCAGCTTACATTGCCGGGCGGCAAAACATTAGATGGCCGTGTTTCGGCTTTTATGCCTACGGTTGATACCGTTGCTCAAACAGAACCGGTTGTGATCAGGGTAAGTGACAACCAGCAGATACCTGAGAACCTTGTGGCAAAAGCAAGGGTGGTGAAATCGCAAAAGGGCAGTACCCAATCGTTACCAAAAGAAGCCGTATTGGCTAATGAAACCCAAACCGATTTTTGGGTAATGAAACTGATCAATAATACCACTGCCGTAAAGGTACCTGTGAAAAAAGGAATTGAATCAGGCGACAAGGTAGAAATATTATCGCCTAAGTTTTCGGCACAAGATAAGATCGTCGTAACAGGAAATTACGGATTGCCGGATACGGCCAAAGTAAAAATCGTACAGCAATGACCCCGGGCAAAAACTTTTTTTTATCGCATAAAAAACCGTTGAGCCTGGTTTTAGCGCTGATAGTGATGAGCGGCCTGTTCGTGTATTCCAAAATGCAGACCTCGCTTTTCCCGGAGATCACCTTCCCTAAGATCAAGATCATTGCTGACGAAGGCTTGCAGCCGGTGAACAAAATGATGGTGACGGTAACGAAACCACTTGAAAATGCCATTAAACAAGTGCCCGATCTGCAAACCGTACGCAGTACTACCAGTCGCGGCAGTTGTGAAATATCGGCCTTCATGAACTGGGATGCAGATATCGATCTTGCCCAGCAACGGATACAAAGCAGTATTGACCAGATCAAAAACGACCTGCCATCCGACGTGAACATCACCGTGGCAAAAATGAATCCTTCCATCCTGCCGGTGAGCGGTTACACGCTGGAGAGCCATACCCGTTCGCCTATTGAGTTGCGGCAATTGGCTACTTATACGGTTAAGCCGTTTCTTTCGCAGGTTGACGGCGTTTCGGAGATACGGGTTATTGGCGGTAAAGCAAAAGAGTATTGGCTTACGCTGAACAAGCAAAAAATGAGCTCACTCGGTCTTACTCCCGACATTATCAATACCGCGCTTAATAATACCAACTTTGTAAAATCAGAAGGCTATCTTTCTGATTACAAGATGTTCTATCTTACAGTTACCGATGCCACCATCAATGCTAAGGACCAATTAGCTAACCTCGTTATCAGCAATAACCGCAAAAGGGTTATCCGGCTGAAAGATTTTGCCGATGTAGGTGTAAACGAAGGCATTGAATACATTAAAGTAAATGCCAACGGCCGGCCGGGCGTACTGATCGCGGTAATTAAACAGCCTAATGCCAACCTGGTATCGCTATCGGCCGATATGGACGCCAAAATAGCGGCCCTGAAAAAGATATTGCCCAGCGATGTAACCATCAGGCCCTACTATATCCAGGCTGATTTTGTAAAGGATTCCATCAAAAGCGTAAGTGACAGCCTTTGGATAGGTTTACTGCTGGCTATCGTTGTAGCTATTATTTTCCTGCGCTCGATAAAGGCAAGCGCCACCATATTGATCACTATCCCAGTAACCTTGTGCCTCACCTTACTGGTGCTCTATGCCATGGGTTACACGTTCAATATCATGACCCTCGGCGCCATTGCGGCAGCTATCGGTCTTATTATTGACGATGCCATAGTAGTGGTAGAACAGATACACCGAACGCACGAAGAACATCCGGAAGAGCCAACCCGTATGTTGTTAAAAAGCGCTATCGATTACTTGTTCCCGGCTATGGTAGGTTCATCTATCAGTACCATTGTGATCTTTATCCCTTTCTTCCTGATGAGCGGCGTGGCCGGTGCTTATTTTAAGGTGCTCACCAATACCATGATCATTACCCTGGTATGTTCCTTCTTTGTTACGTGGATAGGTTTACCGGTTATCTATTTACTGCTGACAAAACCAAAACGTAATACCAAAGCGAAAGAAGAAGAAGTACACCACGTTAAAAAACAGCGGTGGGTAAAATGGTTCATCCTGAGGCCATGGCTCAGCCTTATTATTGCCGCCGGGTGTATTTTAGTAATTGTAATTGTTCCTAAATTACTTGAAACAGGTTTTCTGCCCGAGATGGACGAAGGGAGTATTGTACTCGACTATACGTCGCCGCCGGGCACTTCGCTTGAAGAGACCGACCGTATGCTCAGGGAGATAGAAAAGATCATCATCAAGGAGCCGGAGGTAGAAGCATACTCACGCCGGACAGGCACACAGATGGGGTTCTTTATTACCGAACCTAATACGGGCGATTACCTGATACAACTGAAGAAAAACCGCAAAGAAACTACCGAGGAAGTGATCAGTGACTTGCGGAAAAAGATAGCTGCCAATCAGCCTGCATTGCGGGTTGATTTTGGACAGGTAATTACAGATATGTTGGGCGACCTGACCACATCCGTTGAACCGATCCAGATCAAGATATTTGGTGATAATCCGCAAAAGCTCCAGGACCTTTCTAAGCAAGTGGCAGCTGCAACAACCACCGTAAAAGGAACCGCAGATGTGTTCGACGGTATTGTTATAGCCGGTCCGTCGGTTAGCATCGACCCGTATTATAGCAAACTGGCCCAATACAATATTACACCTGCCAGCCTGCAATTCCAGGTGCAAACCTCACTTGAGGGTAATGTTATCGGCAATATGCTCGAGCGTGAACAGCTCTCCCCTATTCGTATGGTTTACCCCGGTAACCGTATTTTAAAAGTACAAGACATCAAGGATGAGAACGTATTCACCCCTTCAGGTAAATTGATACCTATTAGTGAACTGGCGTCTGTTCAGTTAAAAGGCGGGGAAGCCGAAATAAACCGGGAAAACCTGCAATCTGTAGGGATAGTAACGGCAAGGCTGGAAAATGCAGATATAGGAAGCGTGATGCCGGCCATCCAGAAAAGCATAGCACAAAAGGTAAGCTTGCCGCAGGGCTATCATGTTGAGTATGGCGGTGATTATGCGCAGCAGCAGCAATCGTTCAAAGAATTAATGATCATACTTATCACGGCCAGTCTGCTGGTATTTGGTGTAATATTATTTCTCTTCAAGCAGTTCCGCATTGCGTTATTGATACTGGTTATAGCCGTGCTGGGTACATCCGGCAGTTTGCTGGCATTGTACATTACCAATACGCCGCTTAATGTTGGCAGCTACACCGGCCTTATCATGATAGTGGGTATTATTGGCGAAAATGCCATCTTCACTTTTCTGCAATTTAAACAGCGTGCACTGGAAAGCATTGGCAACCACCCTACCGTAGCCAACCAGGATGTTAACGAAGCAATAGTATTTTCTATCTCAACACGTTTGCGTCCCAAATTGATGACAGCCATCGGCGCCATTATCGCATTAATGCCTCTGGCTTTAGGCATTGGTGCGGGTGCACAACTGCATCAGCCATTGGCTATTGCCGTTATAGGTGGC
This sequence comes from Mucilaginibacter sp., assembly GCA_051960695.1. GTDB lineage: Bacteria > Bacteroidota > Bacteroidia > Sphingobacteriales > Sphingobacteriaceae > Mucilaginibacter. Next base: position 4,268 of record JBQCEA010000075.1, read on the forward strand.
TTTATTGCAGCCCTGCCGTTGCTGCTGATCGTACTGCCAAGTATGCTCCGCATTTTGTACAGATCGGGTGAGTTCCATATCCCTCATCACAACTATTTGTAAACAAAATGTAAAAAATCAGCTTTAATACAGAATTAAAATATATCTTTAGAAACTTCAAGCATGGCATGTTTCGTATTAATATTTACGAAAAAGCAATGTTACGCTTAAAGTTTTCTATATTTAAGAAATTTTTTTGCTAATAATTAAAACCTAATAGAAGATAAGAGAACCACTTATGCCAGTAAAAACTGATTTTATTTACTCGACAGAATCTGAACCACACCGCGTACGAACCAAGAAAATTTTAAAGCAATTCCCGCAAATACGGAACCTTATCGGAAAAAATCCGTTAACCATCTTTGCGATCCTGGGATTGGTAGGCTCAATGATAGGTGTATCCTGGCTGGTGCGCGATCAATCATGGTGGATCATATTTGCTGCGGCATATTGCTATGGCGCTTTTGCCAATCATGCGTTGTTTGTGATGATCCACGAGTGTACACACCAGTTATTATTCAAGAATGCGTTAGCAAACCGCTGGGCTGGCATTATTGCCAACTTGCCGCACATTGTACCGGGCGCTATTTCATTCGAAAAATACCATATCAAACACCATTCGTTCCAGGGTATACATGAGTTGGATGCCGACCTGCCCAATAAATGGGAAGCTAAGCTGATCAATAATTACTTTATTGGCAAAGTATTGTGGCTGTTCTTTTTTCCGCTATTCCAGGGTACCCGCGTATCAAGGCTAAGAGAGATCAAGTTTTGGGACGGATGGCTGGCGATCAATATATTGATACAGATCGTATTCACAGCCGCCATCTGGTATTTTATCGGATTTAAGGCTGTAGGCTTTATGTTCATCAGCTTTTGGTTTTCTATCGGCTTGCACCCGCTGGGCGCACGCTGGATACAGGAGCATTATCTTACTTTCAAAAGCGACCAGGAAACCTACAGCTATTATGGCGTATTGAACATTGCTGCCTTCAACGTAGGTTACCACAATGAGCACCATGATTTTCCATCTATTCCATGGAACAGGCTTCCACAGTTGAAAAAAACAGCACCGGAATATTATGATACCCTGCTCTCACATAAATCATGGACGGTATTATTCTTCCGTTTCCTGTTTGAGAAGGAAATATCACTTTTTAACCGTATCATCCGTAAAGAACGCGGTAAAGTTTCGTTAACAGACGTATCAAAGCCCGATTTGGAAATGACCGCGGCACAACATGAAATGGAAGTAAAAGCGTAATTATAATATAAAAAGTTTATTTTAGTACCCCTAATTAATTTGCTGTTCCCCTATGGCCTTTTTACATCATTGGTTCTCAACCCATGAAGATATGTCACAGATTATCCTATATGCTGTTGTAATAACTTCTCTATGGCTTGCCGAAGTACTGATAACCGCCGGTAATGTACGCTCGAAATGGCGGCATTCATCAGTTAACCTCATTTTTATATTTACAGCATTGCCTATTCAGCTTGTGCTTACCAGCTTTATTATTATTGTGCTTAAATGGGCTTATTTCCATCACTGGGGATTACTCAATATAATACACTGGCATACTAAAGGCGTTGCCTACTATGTGGTTGCGTTTATGCTGCTTGACCTATGCGAGTACATTTATCATGTTACTATGCACAAGATCGATCCGCTATGGAAATTTCACCTCGTGCATCACAGCGACCTTAAAGTGGATGTATCTACCACCGTTCGCGAGCATCCGGGCGAAACCTTTGTACGTACCTGCTTCCTGATGCTGTGGGTATTCCTGCTGGGTCCGGTTATAGGCGTTCTGATCATACGGCAGCTTTTCCAGACATTTTCAAATGTCATAGCTCATACCGAGTTCAGGTTGCCCCAAAAAATAAACAAGATCATTGGTCTGGTATTTATTACGCCAAACCTGCACCACGTACACCATCACTACCGCTTGCCCTATACCGATTGCAATTATGGCGATGTACTAAGCATTTGGGACAGGCTTTTTGGTACTTTTTCCGAACTGGACCAGGAGGAAACCATGTTTGGGATAGACACCCATATGGACAAGCATGTGAATGGCCGCTTTGTGAATATTGTTAAAATACCTTTCCAGAAACTGGAACGCAAAACATATTACGACGACCATTTATAAACAACATAAATAACACGACTGACTTTAATAATTGATTCCATGCTTTTTGCAAGGGGGGCTATACTATTATCTATATTTTTTTGCATTTCGGTAAATACGGCAACCGCACAGACCGAAGATGTGAGCGACCGTTTCTATTTTCCCGGGTCTATTGGCTTGTCGGTGCCTTTCAGAAATGCACATACGCATTTAAATGATGGGCTCGTAGTTAATACTGCCGTTGAATACCGGCCCTTGTATACCAACGCTGTTTTTTTCAGGATAGAATATGATGCCCTGAATAACAATTATTCAAGCTATTTAACAATGGTACCCACCAATATTGTTCAGGGTAAATTATCCACTGATTTCCTGATCGGAGGTATAGGATACAGGCATCAGTTTGGCCGGTGGGACATTTATGGATTAATGGAACCCGGCCTGGGCATACATTCGTTTGAGCGGGCTATTTCTACAGCTAATGGTGTGCTATTAAATAGTGTTACTACTAATGCTTTTGCCATTAAAGCCGATGCAGGCATAGAATATTATATCAAAAGGCATTTC
>JBQCEA010000076.1:0-2598 GCA_051960695.1 Mucilaginibacter sp.
ATAAATGAAAATAAGCGCCATCTGGAATACCGATAAATGGCCAAAAAAGTAGTTATAAGCAATATATAATACTACAAGTACAACTAAGGCAATTGTACGAAGTATGGTTCCGTTAACTATCAGGTCATTGGTAGTTTTTGGATCCCGTGCTATCGTTCGTATTACTATATTTCTTACACCAAAATCGCCGAGAGTCAATATCAGTGTACCCTGCACCATCAAAAATGAAAATACGCCATACTCTGACGGTACTAAAATATGAGTGATTTTAAGTATTGTGAGAAGGCTTATTACTTGGGCTAAAACGGTACCTATAGTTAAATAGGAGAAATTTTTAAAAACTTTATGTTGTAATATTTGCTTGAGCATGAATGCTTATAGTGATAAAAATTGAAGTTATTCGGGTTTAAAAAAACAAGAATAACTTCAACTTAGTATTAAGGCTTTCTTAAAAACGTTTTAAAAATTGTTTTACTCCACTTTTTGCAGAGCCGCCGCCGCGTATCTTTTTATAATAATCGTTACCATAATTGTATCCATATTTGCCTTTATCAACATTATTGAAAACAATCTTCATATTATTGAAGTGCTGATCGTCATTCAATGATTTAATAAATGGAAGTAAGGATTTGAAGGTAAATGATTGCCTTATTACATAAAGCGTAATATCGCTAACACGTGATAGGATTTTGGCGTCAGTAACAAGGTTTATAGGAGGAGTATCCAGGATAATATTGTCGTAATTTTGTCTCAATTGATTGATCAGTTGATCTAGTTTATCCAAGCCAAGTAGTTCAGAAGGAAAAGCAGGGATCGGGCCACTACCGATTATATCAAGATTAGGATGAACATTAGAACTTTGTATAACTTCCTTTAAAGGTATTTGCTCAATTAAGTAAGTAGATATACCTGGATTTGCTTGTGATAAGCCAAAAGTTTCTGAGATCTTCGGTCTTCTAAGGTCAATTTCTAATATTATAGTCTTTTTGCCTGAGGCCGCCATTACAATACCCAGGTTAGTGCTAACAAAGCTTTTTCCTTCGCTTGCAATACTCGATGTCACCAGAGTAACGTAACCCTTATCTGTATTTTCTTGCAGGAAATGCAGGTTTGTACGCAAATCTCTGAATTCCTCGCCTATTGCAACGTTACCGCTGTCAGGCGAAATGATGGGACTTCCATTCAACTTGTGCGATAACTCTCCCAATACAGGGATTCCCGTTGCATCAGTTATTTCTTTTCTGGTTGTAATGCGGTTACTTAATGAATTTCTGGCGTAAATAAGGCCTGTTGGAAATAAAAGTCCAAGTAAAAATGCAACACCATAGATCGGCATTTTTTGCGATTGAAGTGTACCAACATAAGCATAGTCAACTATAATAGCATCAGGCACTATAGCCGCGTAATTCAACGCTATTTCTTCTTTCTTTTGAAGAAGATAATTGTATAAGCTTTCTTTAATAGTTTGCTGTCTTGTTTTATCATCTAACTGACGCTCTTGTACAGGTAAATTCCTGATAGATGCCTGGTAATTTGAGTTAGATGATTCTATTATTCTTCTTTGTGCTAACAGAGACGATTTTACGTTTCTAACATTTTCTTTAATAGCATCTTTCAATACCCTGATCTGCCTGTTAATCGGGTCAAAGATCGGGTTATCCTCGGGCGTATTAGCAAGGGTTTGCTCACGCTGCTGTTCAAGCGTTGATAATCTGCTAATCAAGCTTTTCAACCCATCATCATTAATTCCCAATACACTGGGTGCGGTTTGATCATTAGGCGAGTTGACATATTCTTCTATACCCCTAATACTAGCTAACTGTGTATTAATGTCGTTTAACTTATTATCGTTAACTTGTGTATTTTGTAAGTAAGCTTCTGACTGGGAAGAAATATTCGTAAGCCCGTTACTACTTTTATATCCTTCAACATTGTTTTCGGAACGGCTTAATTCACCGGCGACAGAACGTATACGGTTGTCAATAAAGTCAAGTGTTTTTTGAGTTAGCAGGTTTTTTTGTCTGATGTTATTCGCATTGTATTCCTTTATAAGATCATTCAAAACGTCTTTACCACGTTGCGCCACCTCGTCTTTCAAACCCAATTCAATTGTTGGGGCCAGTTTGTTCACCAGGTCCGCATCAATGTTTTTCTGATAATCAGCCGCAACTTTATTAGGATTATTGAGCACTACCCTAATTTCAGTACCAATGTAATCCTTAAAATTACTGGTAGGTTTTAACTCCCATGTACCAAAACTATTCACCAAAGGCGTATTGAATGGAAATTCAGCCAACTGGCCATTGGACTTCTTCAGATAAAAACTTTTATCATCTTTTATAATAACCTTAAATACTTGTCCACCAACAGTATCCTTTTGTTTTAGCAACTTGAACGCTACCGGGCTAACCTTATATAGATCCTTCTTTCTAAGGAAACCATCTGGTTGTTGATAGGTTACCCAAAGCTGCAGGTCAGATACTACCTTATTTACAAGGTTTCTGGATTTTAAAACCTCCGTTTCGTTCTCCGCCAATTTTGATGAATTTGCCAGGTCGATCTCTTTCAGTTTATCATCCTCATCCGGATTCTTTTTAT
>JBQCEA010000077.1:0-6002 GCA_051960695.1 Mucilaginibacter sp.
TGCCCAACTGCTGGAACGTGTTGCCCTTGTAGATCCAAGCCTGCGCGTACGTTTCTCTACTTCACACCCAAAAGATATTACAGATGAAGTGTTGTATACCATGAAAAAGTATGACAACATCTGTAAGTATATCCATTTGCCTGTACAATCAGGCAATAGTCGTGTACTGGAGCTGATGAACCGGACTTACGATCGCGAATGGTATATCAACCGTGTTGATGCGATACGGCGTATTATCCCTGAATGTGGTATATCAACCGATATTATTACCGGTTTTTGCAGCGAAACGGATGAAGAGCACAAGGAAACGCTGAGCATGATGGATTATGTGCAATACGATTTTGCGTATATGTTCATGTACTCTGAAAGACCCGGCACATTAGCAGCTAAACGTTATACTGATGATATACCGGAGGCGGTAAAGAGTGCCAGGCTGAAAGAAGTTGTAGCCAAACAACAGAAATATTCTTACGAACGTTTGCAGGCCCAGTTAGGCAAAGTGCAGCGGGTACTAATAGAAGGCTTTTCAAAAAAATCAGACAAAGATTACTGCGGGCGTAACGACCAGAATGCAATGGTCGTGTTCCCGGTAAACGAAAAATATAAACCAGGACAATATGTAAATGTTCTGGTTGAAAGAACTACTACTGCTACGTTAATAGGTGTAGTAGTTGATTAAGTTAAATGGTTGATTGAGTTAAGTGGTTGACCGAGTAAACTCGATCAGCCTAATCCAACTTAATCAACTTGTTCAACTGCCAAATATGGAAGTACAAGAAATTAAACAGCGCTTTGGGATCATTGGCAATTCGCCATTACTGAACAGGGCCATAACTATAGCTAACCAGGTTGCACCTACCGATATTTCTGTCCTGATAACAGGTGAGAGCGGTAGTGGTAAAGAGGTATTCTCACATATTATCCATCAAATGAGCCCGCGTAAGCATGGGCCGTTTATTGCAGTAAACTGCGGTGCCATACCTGAAGGTACTATCGATTCAGAATTATTCGGGCATGAAAAAGGGGCCTATACCGGTGCCGTGGGGGAACGTAAAGGCTACTTTGAGACCGTAAACGGCGGAACGATATTCCTGGATGAGATAGCTGAAATGCCGCTGGGTACGCAGGCCCGTTTGCTGCGCGTGCTTGAATCGGGGCAATATATTAAGGTTGGCTCATCCAAGGTTGAAAAAACCAACGTACGCGTAATAGCAGCAACGAATGTGGATGTATATGAAGCAGTGCGCAACGGTAAGTTCAGGGAAGACCTGTATTATCGTTTAAATACTGTACCGCTACGTATACCACCGCTGCGCGACAGGAAAGAAGATATTTACCTGCTCTTCAGAAAATTTACTGCCGACTTTACCGATAAATATCGTACACCACCTATTCAATTGGATGATGAGGCACAGCAGCTATTGATGAATTATTCATGGCCGGGTAACGTGCGCCAGTTAAAGAACGTAGCTGAGCAATTGGCCGTATTGGAACGGGATAGGCTGATCACTGCACCAATATTAATGAACTATATTCCGCAGGAGGCGGCTGGAACCAATTTGCCGATGCGGGTAGCTAATCAGCCGAAAGAGGATTTCTCTGAACGCGATATACTGTACAAAGTGCTGTTCGATATGAAGCGCGATATGGTGGAGCTGAAAAAGCTGGTTGCAGATATAATCGAACACGGTGGTGTTGCGCCGGGTTATGCCAATAATCCGCAAACGCTTAACCATTTATACCGCGATATCGAGCTGCCCGGCAATAATCCAGACACACAATTTACCATTCAGCAGCCCGTTATTAGCAATAACGTTCCGTTCAATATTACGCATGAGGCCCAGGAAGTAGAGGAGTCGTTGTCGCTGGTTGAAAAAGAATCGGACCTGATACGTAAAGCGCTGAAAAAACACAAGGGAAAACGTAAGCTTGCCGCTAATGAGCTGGGAATATCTGAAAGAACACTGTACCGTAAAATAAAAGAGTTAGATCTGTAATTAATGAAAAGAATATTAGTGGTTTTCATGGCATTCGGTGTCATGGCATTGTTTAATTTGTCGTGTACCATTAAGCTTACCGGAGCAACGATTCCTCCCGAATTAAAAACCATCAATATTGAATATTTTGAGAATAATGCACCTTTAGTAGTCAACACGCTCAGCCAGTCGTTTACAGAGGCGTTAAAAAGCCGTATCCGCTCATCAACAAGTTTGTCAATAACACAAGGAGATGCCGATGCACATATGTCAGGCAGTATTACAGGTTATTCGATAGAGCCAGTTTCTGTACAGGCAACGAATAATAATGTAGCCCCCATAGCCGGTGCAGAGCGTTTAACAATAACAGTTAACGTAACTTATACCAACATAGCCGATAAAAAGCTGAATTTTAGCCAGTCGTTCTCTGAGTACCAGGATTTTACGGGTGACATTGCCAGCCAGGAGCAGTCGATGATCACCGCGATAAATAAAAAGCTGGTCGATGATATTTTTAACAGAGCTTTTGAGAATTGGTAAGCAATTAGTAGTTTCACCGTCGTGGACCAATATATAAGTAGCAGGCAGACCGAAGCGTTATGGAAACTGTTAGCCGATCCGGCTGATAACGGTCATTTGTATACCCAAAATCTGCAGCGTTTTATTAGTGATTTTCCCCAAAGCGGCATTCTGCATGTCTTGCTTGCTTGTACTGCAAAAGGCGAAAATATCGGTCATGCTGCCACCTATTTTGATCCTAAGGCATTACATACTGTTGTCGCTTATCCGGAGGGCCTGAATGAAGTTAAGCCATCGCAGATCATCCAGGAGACAGGTTTGAATGCTCAGGATACAACCGCAGAAGACGAAGTTAAGCCGGAAATTGCGGAAGAAACCCATTCCCAGGTATTTTATGAAGATATTTCAGACAAGGTTGTTGTAGGCGAGGACGAACGCCAGGAGGTTGACCAGATCAATACCGAAACGATCAGTGAAGAGCATACGGAACAGCACGAACAGACCGCTGAGCCCGCTGAAGATGAGATAGCCGGAGCACCTTTACAGGTTTTTGAAGAAGAAGTTATCGAATTACCAGAAGAAACAGCCAGTGTTGAGGAAGAACCTATTGCTGAGTTACCTGCTGAGGGAGAACACGACGAACATCCGGTTGCTCTTGAAGAAGAAGTAATTGAATTGCCTGAATCTTTCGGGCAAGAGCAGGAGCAGCATGAATTTGTTGCCGAAGCACCCGCAGAAGATGAAAAAACCGAAACACCACTGACTGCTTACGAAGAAGAATTGATCGAATTGCCGGATGATTCGGACACTTATAATGAAACTGCTACCCTGGAACATGATCACTATGAACCTTTACATGATATAGAAGACGATATATACGATGAGATAGTAGGTATCGAAAATATCAGTTTTGCACCTGTTATTAAGGAGCCGGTTCAAAATAGTGCACCTGAACAACTTATCGAGCTGGAGGCTGACTCGTCAGAATCAGAAGTTGAACATCAGCCTGAAGAAAGCATACAAACAACGCATGAAGCATCTGTTAAAGAGGATGAATTAGACAGCTTGATAAAAACCAGTGTGGTTTCGACAGACTACTTTAAATATGACAAGGCTGCTGCCGAGGCTGAAGAGGCTGTTCATGATGAAAGCTATGAACATGGTGAACATTATGAACGCAATGCCACAGGGGAGGTATCTAAATATCATGATGAAAAGATGCCTTACACCTTTATGTGGTGGCTGGATAAAACCCGTAAGGAACATGCTGGAGTATACCAGCCTTTTAAGCTGGATACCACACAGGAAATAAAGCATAATGCCGAGGGTGCCCTGCAGCAGCAGTATTATGAAAATATCTTCCATCTTGGCTCGCCGGTAAGCGACTTGGAAAGGGATGAACCCAAACCGGCTGTGGGATTTAACCCGGAGAATAAGGAAGACCGCATCATTCAAAAATTCATTACCCAGGAACCGCATATCAGTCCGCCAAGCAGTGACAAGCTGGACAATGAAAATAAAGCTAAAAAAAGCGCGGAAGACCACGATGCAATGGTGTCAGAAACATTAGCGCGTATTTATGTTGACCAGATGCTTTATCACAAAGCCATAAATACTTACAAAAAATTGATGTTGAAATTCCCGGAAAAAAGCCGTTACTTTGCCGACCAGATTGAAGAGTTAGAAAGAAAAATCAATTAACCATATAAAGAAATGTATTTAGTATTAATGATCCTGACCGTTTTGGTGTGTGTGCTTTTGGGCGCTATCGTGCTGATCCAGAATCCCCAGGGCGGCGGTTTAACTTCAGGTTTTTCAAGCTCATCACAACTGATGGGTGTAAAAAAGACAGGCGATTTCCTTGAAAAAGGTACATGGATATTGGCCATTGCACTGATGGTATTGTCAATGGCTATCAATGTGGCTGTAAAAGGCGGCGGCTCAGGTGCCAACAGCATAGATCAAAACACACAGAAAACGATAGAGAAGGCATCAAAACCAAGTGCGCCTACTTCAACTGCACCATTGAATGTGCAGCCTCAACCTCAGCCAAAGAGCAAGTAAGAGGAGTATAAAAATTTTGGAAAAGGCTTTGGAGATATTCCAGAGCCTTTTTTGACTAAAGCCAACTGACACGATGACATTCAGATGTTAAATCATCATTAACTGCGGCAGGCATCTTTAACCTAAACGTGACAATTTGAACTATTGATATGTCAATTTTGACCGTATGGTCTGCTTGGCATAATTGATGTGGAAACATGCACACATAACCTCAAATTATAAAAGATTAAATATTATAACTATGGCATTAAACATTAAACCTATCGGAGACAGGGTAGTAGTGGAAGCTGCTCCGGCCGAAGAGAAAACTGCATCGGGTATCATCATCCCGGACACTGCAAAAGAGAAACCTCAGCGCGGAACTGTAGTTGCTGTTGGCGACGGTAAAAAAGACGAACCTTTAACAGTAAAAGCCGGCGATCAGGTTTTATATGGCAAATATGCAGGTACTGAAATTACCTACGAAGGCAGAGAGTATTTAATTATGCGTGAATCAGACATTTACGCGGTTCTGTAACAATGAATGAATTTGTGATTGAGTGAATGAGTGACTCCATCGCTTTAAACAATCATTAATTCAGTAATTCACTAACTCACTAATTAAAAAAGACATGGCAAAACAAGTAAGATACAATGTAGAAGCACGCGACGCTTTAAAGCGCGGCGTTGATATTTTAGCCAATGCGGTTAAAGTAACCCTGGGCCCAAAAGGTCGTAACGTAATCATTGACAAGAAATTCGGTTCACCTGCTATTACTAAAGATGGTGTAACTGTTGCTAAAGAGATCGAACTGAAAGACTCTTTAGAAAATATGGGTGCACAAATGGTAAAAGAAGTAGCATCAAAAACCGCTGATATAGCTGGTGATGGTACTACTACTGCAACCGTTTTAGCTCAGGCTATCGTAGCTGCGGGTATTAAAAACGTAGCTGCAGGTGCAAACCCAATGGATCTGAAACGTGGTATCGACAAAGCTGTTGCTACTGTAGTTGAGAACCTGAAAAAACAATCTCAAACTGTAGGCGAAGACAACAACAAGATCAAACAGGTCGCTTCTGTTTCAGCTAACAATGACGAAGTTATCGGTTCGCTGATCGCTGAAGCTATGGGCAAAGTAGGCAAAGACGGTGTGATCACTGTTGAAGAAGCTAAAGGTACTGAAACTGAAGTAAGAACGGTAGAAGGTATGCAGTTTGACCGTGGTTACCTTTCTCCATACTTCGTAACCAACGCTGATAAAATGGAAGTAGAACTGGATAATCCTTTCATCCTGATCTATGACAAAAAAATATCTTCAATGAAGGAATTACTTCCTATCCTTGAAAAACAAGTACAAACCGGCAAACCGCTGCTGATCATCGCTGAAGACCTTGACGGCGAAGCGCTGGCTACTTTGGTAGTTAACAAGATCCGCGGTTCACTGAAAGTGGCTGCTGTTAAAG
>JBQCEA010000078.1:0-8833 GCA_051960695.1 Mucilaginibacter sp.
GCGTACGCCCGATGCAAACTTTATTAATGGGTTTAGCAGGCTGTTCAGCAATTGACGTTATCAGTATTTTAAAGAAACCACGTCAGGAGGTAGTTGATTATAAAATGAACATCAGCGGCGAACGCGAAACCGGTAAAGAGCCGTCATTATGGAAATATGTTGTTATCGAATTTCATTTCTATGGTAATATAGACCCTGACAAAGCCAGCCGTGCGGTTGACTTGTCGGTAAATAAATATTGCTCTGTTGCAGCCACATTGATGCGTGCCGGTGCCGAAATCAAAACGCAGGTATTTGTACATCCTGCACAATAATTATTCTATTTTTTTATCTCTTACATTCACATTCTATCATGTCTAAAAAATTAGATCCTGTTACACAGGCCATTCGCATTCAAACTCCAACCACATCACAGCACGAGCATTCTACACCATTGTTCGTTACCAGCAGCTTTACCTTTGAAGATGCTGAAGCGATGCGCGCAGCCTTTGCCGATGAAACCGACGATAATATTTATAGTCGTTTCAGCAACCCAAACGTTGATGAGTTTATCGAAAAAATGTGTGCTTTAGAAGGTGCAGACGCTGGTTTTGCTACTTCTACAGGAATGAGCGCCATATTTTCGTCGATGTTTGCTTTGCTGCAACAGGGCGACCACATTATATGCTGCAGCTCTGTTTTCGGCAGCACCTTTACCATGGTAACCAAATATTTGCCCAAATACGGCATTTCTGCTACGTTGGTTCCGGTGGGTGATAACGCAGCCTGGGAGGCAGCCGTTCAGCCTAATACCAAAATGGTGTACCTGGAAACACCTACCAACCCGCAACTGGAAGTGATAGACCTGGAATGGGTAGGAAAGTTTGCCAAAAAACACAACCTGATATTCAATGTAGACAATTGCTTTGCTACCCCTTTACTGCAACGCCCAATTGATTTTGGAGCTGACCTTGTGGTACATTCGGCTACCAAATGGATAGATGGTCAGGGTAGGGTATTGGGTGGAATAATTGTAGGCCGTGCTGACCTGATAAAAGATATTTATCTGTTTTGTCGCAATACAGGCCCTTCAATGTCGCCATTTAATGCATGGATATTGAGCAAAAGCCTTGAAACGCTGGACGTACGTATGCAACGCCACAGCGAAAATGCCCTTAAGCTTGCTGAAACATTGCAAAATGATCCCAATGTATCGTGGGTTAAATATCCGTTCCTACAAAACCATCCTCAATATGAGATCGCTAAGAAGCAAATGAAATTAGGTGGCGGCGTATTTTGCCTTGAAATTAAAGGCGGACTCGAAGCAGGTCGTAAATTTCTGAATGCTCTCGAACTGCTTTCGGTGACAGCTAACCTCGGCGATACCAGAAGTATAGCCTCACACCCGGCAAGTACAACACACTCGCGGCTGACAGACGAGCAGCGCTTAGCTGTAGGCATCACACCAGGATTGATACGCATTTCTACAGGTCTTGAAAAATTCGATGATATACTGGCCGATATAACTCAAGCCCTGGAAAAAAGCGCTTTATAATCAGCTGATTTTAAAGCTGTTTAGCCTGTTTGTTTTGATTTTTAGTTAAAAAGTATAAGTTTGTTCATTAAAACCTGGTCTATTGCATCATGAAATACAAACTTATACTTACTATTTTGATATGTTTTGGTATAACGTCCCCACGAGTATTTGCCCAATCACAGGATAATGATCAAAACATTGATAGCCAATTAAAGGCGATCCCGGCTACGCAATACCGCACATGGTCTGTTGGTGTGAGTGCAGGCTTGTTAAGTCCTTTTACCATTTTCAGCAATAACGCCCACCAGGACTTTACTTCGCCGGACCTTCAAATAGGCTATGATGTTAATATCAAGGATCAGCTAACCCATTCATTTGGGCTACAGGCCGATTTTATGGGTGGTAAGTTAAAGGCTGACCATGCACAAACTGATGCATCCGGTACAATACCTTACACTCAATTCGATACCAAATTGAACTTTTCAGCCAGCCTAAGCGGTAATTTTATTATTGCACATGCTGGTATTATGCAGCCTTATGCCACATTTGGTGTAGGTATAGTAAGCTATACTCCAACATTACATAATCTTGATGTAATTACTAATGTCGGCTCACAAAGCAGTTTTTTCGTTCCGGTGGGCGTCGGCTTAAAATTCAATATTACGCATAGCATAAATCTTGACCTGGGTTACCAGGCAAATTTCGTTGGTTCAGATAATGTTGACGGCTATGTTTTCGGCTCAACAAACGACAGGTATGGTTATACTCATATCGGTTTAGAGTTTGCCTTGGGTAAACATTCAAGACCGCAAATGGCCAGTTCAAGCGCTACAGATGCTGTTAAGGCTATGTATTTGACGCGCGAAAGGTTATTAAAAGACTCTTTGCAAAATGAGCAATCAAAATTGCACCAGGCTAAACTGAAGAGCGATAAGCTGCAAAACGATTTAAACGCAACCAATGCGGCCCTTAGCAAGTATACAACTGATAGTGATGGCGATGGTGTGGCAGACGCTTTTGATAAATGTCCGAATACACCGGCAGATACCAAGGTAGATGGCAATGGTTGCCCAATACCTGTGGTGGTAAGAAAACCATCTCTGAAGGTTGTTGTAACAGCCCAGGACAAACAACTGGCATATGATGCATCTCGGTATTTGGTATTTAATGGTAAAACTGCAATAATAAATGAGAGTTCATTTGCTACCCTGGACAGGCTTGCACAATTATTGGCCAGTAAAAATCTCATCTTAAAGCTGGATGGATATACAGATAACCGTGGCAAAGCAGAAGCTAATTTAAAACTATCGAGGGAGCGTGCCAATGCAGTAAAAGCCTACCTTGTTAAAAAAGGCGTTAATGCATCGAGAATAGAAGCATTTGGATATGGTGAAGCCGAGCCAATAGCATCGAATAAAACAGCAGAAGGTCGCGAGCTAAACCGCCGGGTTGAATTTACGCTGTATTAAATAATATAAGTAAAGGGCAAGTTTTCTTGATATAAGGTCAGCTTTGGGGTTTGCTCTTTCAGCTTTCCATACCTTTATTTAATTTCGTCAGATGAAGCCATTAAAATATCTGCCTTTAGCATTTTTTGCCATTCTCGTTTTTATTTCCTGTAATTCTAAAAAAAGTGATGTTCCGGTAGTTGGATTTGTGGACGCTTTTGAGGATGCCACCATTTCACAAGCACGCACAGGTTTTACCGACGCATTGAAAAATGCTGGGTTTAGTGAAGATAAACATAATATCAAGATCGAATACCGCAATGCACAAGGCGATATACCAACGCTTACTCAAATAGTTAATTACTTTGTAACTGAAAGAGTGGACTTACTGGCAACTTGTACCACGTTATCAACTGTTACAGCCATTCAAAAAACTAAAACCATTCCCATTTTTGCAATGGTTTCACCAACTCCAGCAAGAATGAATGTGGTGAACTCGACCGGAACTACCCCACCAAATCTGTTCGGGGCTGTGGAAGACTTGAATTATATCGATACATCATTCAATCTCATTCCCAAGATGCTTCAGCCTAAAAAGGGTAAGCTGGTTATCGGGATGATCTATAATCAATCCGAGCCCCAATCGGTTGACGCTATGAACAGGATAAAATCATTAGCGGATAAAGCAGGTATCAGTTTAATAGCTTTGCCGTTGAATTCTTCAGCAGATGCGCAATTGGTTACCAAATCATTGTTGAGTAAAAACATCGATGCTTTTTTTGCCAACCCCGACAATACCGTTTTTGCATCGTTTGAAACTATATTAAAAAGCTGTAACCAAGCCAATGTGCCTATTTTTACCAGTGAAGCTGGTTTAGTGAAGCGTGGGGCTGTGGCTGCATTTGGTGCAGATATTTACCAATGGGGTTACCAGGCGGGTGAGCAGGCTGCGCAATTTCTGAAAACACATAAAACGGATGGCTTAAAACCCGAAATGGTTAAAGTTCGCAAACGGGTATATAATCCTCAGGCGGCACAAAAATACCATGTTACCGTTCCGCCAAATTTTGAAGCTGTTAAATAAATGGATTTTTATCTCACCACGCTTTTACAGGGGCTTTGCTTTTCGGCAATAGCGCTGGGGATATATATATCCATGAAGATCTTCAATATTCCGGATATTACCACCGATGGCAGCTATACTTTGGGAGGGGTAGTAACAGCCAAGCTGCTGGTATTGCATCAGCCTGTATTCGTGGTGTTGCTGGTAGTCATAGCAGCCGGAGCAATTGCAGGGGCGCTTACAGGGTTTATTCATACTAAACTAAAGATAAATGCTTTGTTGGCAGGTATATTGGTAATGACAGCCTTATATTCGATTAACCTGTCTTTAATGGGCCGGTCTAATATTCCGCTGATCAATGTTTCATCAATATTTTCACTCATCAATATCAGTTCTGACCCTAACCATAATACTTTTTGGATATTGGTGGTTTTCGTAGTCATTATTACATTCCTGATAGGTTATTTATTAAAAACAGATTTCGGGATTGCTATGCGTGCCACTGGCAACAGTGAATCTATGATACGGGCATTAGGTGTAAACACCGACAGAATGAAAGTAATCGGTTTAGCGCTCGCCAATGCTTTAACGGCAGTGAGTGGTTTTTTGATGACCCAGTTTCAAAGCTTTGCCGATATTAACATGGGCATTGGCATAGTGATCATGGGGTTAGGATCTGTTATTATAGCTGAAACACTGATCAACTGGCTGCGGATAACTTCTGTATGGCTAAGCCTAATATTGGTGTTGTTCGGTGTTATTCTGTTCGAACTGGTGTTGGCTGTAACATTGAGCATTGGTGTTGACGCCACTTTGCTAAAATTAGTTACCGCGGTATTCGTGCTGCTTATTGTAAGCTTGCCACGTTTGTCATTTAAAAGCTCATCATGATCGAAATCTGGAACGTTCATAAAACATTTAACAGGGGCAAAGCTAATCAGGTCGACGCTAACAATGGTGTTGATCTGAAAATAGAAGAAAGACAATTTTTAGTGATCGTCGGCTCTAACGGATCAGGCAAAACTACTTTACTAAATCTTGTTGCGGGAAGTATATTACCTACCGCCGGTACTATCCATATTGATGGCAATGATGTTACCCGGCTGCACGATTACGACCGGAGTAAATGGATAGCCCGTGTGTTTCAAAACCCATTAAGCGGGACCGCTCCTGATCTTAGTATCCTCGACAATTTCAGATTGGCTGCCATCAGAACAAAGACCAAAGGGCTGGGAGTGGGCATTGACGAAAAATTCAAAAGTAAGGTAAAAGAAAAGATCGCGACACTGGGGATGGGCCTTGAGAATAAAACCGAGCAGTTGATGGGCACCTTATCAGGAGGGCAAAGGCAGGCACTTACCTTGTTGATGAGCGTGATGGATACCTGTAAAGTACTGTTACTGGATGAACCTACTGCCGCATTAGATCCCAAGTCGGCAAGTATTGTAATGGAAACTGCAGACAGGCTGATCAAAGACTTTGGATTAACTTCAATTTTGGTTACACATAACCTTAAAGATGCTTTTAGCTATGGCAACCGAATCATACAAATGGCTGAGGGCAAGATCATTAAAGATATTGACGCAAAAAATAAATCCGAGCTAAAACAAAATGACCTGTTCGACTGGTTTGCATAATAAAACTGTTGCATTACTCATTATGTGGCTGTATCAAATTTATGGAAAACAACTTTGAACCGATAGTAGACGCCTATCAATTAACTGAAGGCTCTGTTGTAAAAGGCAAAGAACAGGAAGAGCTGTTTCAGTTGGGTGAATACGATGAGGAGAAAAAAGGCTACACAGCCTATCCTTATGATAATGGTCAGCGTATGGAAGATTTTCCCGTGTTAATTACGGAAACTGAACTGATGGATAACTACCTTATCGAAAGCCAGGAAAACGATGATGAAGAGGCATCAGACGACGGCATGCTGTCCGACTCTATATAATTCCTTTATCTGATTTCCCGTAATTTTGTATCTTTGCAAAAAGATAACAAAATGCTACGCCTGAATTTATTCCGCCATTTGATTTGTATGCGACCTATTGGCTCGTAGCGGAAGGGTTATGCATTTTAAAATAATCTTCTGCTTACCAGTGTAGTTTTTTCAACTGCATTAAAAATCTGAAAAACATTAATCTTATTGTTTTCTCTGCTCGTATAAAGAGCATATTATACTTTGTTATGGACATTTATTTAACTATTGAAGAGAAGTACCTGAAGGCGATTGACAAAATAAGTTATGGCAAAAGTCCGAAGGCGTTGCAATTATTGAACGACATTATTGCTGCTGATCCATCTTATGGACGTGCACATTATCAATTGGGTAAATTATATTATTACGATATGAACGATTACCAGGCCGCAGGTTATCATTTTAAAACTTGTGTTGAACTGGAACCGACATTCCCTAATGTATATGAGGATTACCTGAGATTGCTGGTTTTCCTGTGCATGGACAGGCAAGTGCAACTGATCAGCGAAAAAGCTTTAACTGTTCCCGGTGTTAACCGGTCATATATTCATTATCTTACAGGTTTACATGCCGAAAAGAAAAGAGATTGGAATGCCGCACTTACAGCTTACAACGAGGCGTTTTTATCTGCTACCAACAAGCATGATAAAGATACCGCTGATGAAAGTATTGCAAGGATAAAGGCTAAATATAGTCCTTCGGTTAAATACAAATACGAACTCTCTGAATAATAAGAAAGCCCCGGTATTCCGGGGCTTTTGCTTTGTATAATGTCTTACTTTTTATAAGTGATCTTATAAATAGCACCTTTACTATCGTCGCTTAAATATAATGAGCCATCGGGTCCTTGTGCCAAACCGCATGGGCGGTGTATGGCCGAGCCTTTAGCCTTATCGGCTGCAGTACCTGCAAAGCCATCAGCAAATACTTCCCATTTACCTGCGGGTCTTCCATTTTTGAAAGGCTGAAATACTACAAAGAAACCAGCCTGCGGTTCAGGAGCCCGGTTCCATGATCCATGGAAAGCAATGAATGCACCATTTTTGTACCTGGCAGGGAATTGGTTGCCTGTATAAAATAACAAGCCGTCAGGAGCGAGGTGACCCGGATACGCCGCTACCGGATTAATGGCGTTTTGGCCGCCTTCTTTTTTACCATCGCCTCCATATTCAGGCATTAACATTTTCTTATGCTGTATCTGGTCGTAATACATGTAAGGCCAACCTGCATTGTCACCTTTTTTCAGAGCATACATACATTCAGCAGGTAGCTCGGCTGATTGCTTCGCTGTATAATATTGCGGAAAAAGATCATGTAGTTGATCACGGCCATGCTGCATTACAAAAAGTTGGTTATCCTGGCGGTTCCAGTCAAGGCCTACCACATTCCTTAAGCCGGTAGCATACCGAATGCCGTCGTGATAATGCTGATTAGGCTTGCTGGCACTAAATTGCCATATACCAGCTGCTGAATCAAGAATGGGACAGCCCTTTTGACCAGGTGAGCCTTTTTGACGATCCTTTACCTGGCATGCATTAGAATAGGCACCAATGTTTACATACAGGTGCCCGGCGTTATCCAGGGTAATAGCCTTAGCTTCGTGCTCATGACGCGATATTAACCCGGTAACGATCAGTTCTGGTTTATTGGGATCAATAACTTCGTTATTGGCATTTAGTTTATAACGAAACACCTGCTCGTCAGATGAAGCATATAGGTACCCATTCTTTAGGGCAACACCTGTACCCGCAAAGTTGCCAAAGCTTGCTTTTACTACCGCCTTGTCACCATTCTGATGTAATAACAACGTACCTTTTCCATTTTCGAGGCCTCTTAACCTAACATAGATTTCGTTTTGAGGTGTAACCGCGATATGCCTTGCGCCTCCAATGTTTTCGATGAGCATATCAGCTTTAAAGCCCGCAGGGAGTGTTAATCCGGCGTTGGCAGCAGCATCGTCGGGTGTATTGTTTTTCATATCATTCTTCAGCGCAATGAGGGATAGTAGTCCCCCAACGGCCAGAACAGGTAATAAAATGGTACCGAGGGTTTTTCTTTTCATGAGAGTGTAAGTTTTGATAACCAAATTTAATTGATTATACAATAAATACCACAATGTGTTTTGTATCAATAAGATGACAACCACCTTAAATGTTAGTTCATATTTTCATCTGGAATTCATCTTCAAAAAAATTAAATTTTAACTATTCTACAAACTATAAAATAATATTTTAAATGATATATATCACCTAAATAATAGTATCGGAATGTTAAACCTTTGCAAATTGCTGCAGTCATAGATGTATAAATTCTTAATAATATGAAAAGGTTAGCAATAATATCAGCAATAGTGTTAAGCGGTATACTTTACAATACTGCCAGCGCACAAGTTAGATTACATTTAGGTATCCATTTCGGTGTGCCACATGTTTACGTTCCGCCAAGAGTTGCCGTAGTAGCCTCAACACCGGTATATAATGACGCCGTAAACTATGCGGACGATGATGATTACTATTATCTGCCTGATGTGGGTGCGTATTACAGCGTTCCGGAACAGTGTTATTATTACAATAATGGTGAAGCATGGGTGTCAGCCGCATATTTACCAGGCTACCGCGACTTTGACTGGAGAAGCGCCCGCAGGTTTGAAGTTCGTGCTGCACGTCCATATATGCACGACGATTTTTACAGGTCAAAATTTGGCGGTGCAGTTAACCGCGGATATGTAAACAGTTACAGGGCCGATGGAGGTTGGAACGGTCGCAATTATGCAAACAACTATAGGGTAGAGGGCCGCACACGTGAGGGATTTAATAACAGAACTCAGC
>JBQCEA010000079.1:0-4834 GCA_051960695.1 Mucilaginibacter sp.
ATAAATCTTGTACGGGATGCCGGGGCCTTCGTTTACGGGCGCAAAACCTATGAGTGAATGGTACCCGATTGGCCCGATATAGCCAAAGATAAATCGTCGAACAAATCTGATGTCGAATTTGCAGAGGCATTTATGGCAGTCGACAAAATGGTAGTCTTTTCCAAATCCTTAGAAAAAGCCGAAGGAAAAAACGCGGAGATCATTCGTGCAAACCTCCGCGACGAAATACTTAAATTGAAACAGCAGGACGGTAAATACATTTTAACCGGCGGTGTGGATATCCCCTCGCAATTGATAGCGCTCGGCCTGGTTGATGAATTTCGCTTTGCCATTTACCCGGTCATTGCCGGAAAAGGAAGACGGCTAATGGAAAGTGTTAACCTGCCGGAGCTGGCAAAATTAAAATTGGTTGAGTCGAAGGTATATGAATCCGGAACTGTTTTGCTGCGGTATTTGAAAGGTTAATTGCTGATTATCCAGAGTGGTATAATGTCAACACCGGTTTTTCAAAAGCGTTTTTGAAAAAAGTTGGATCAGTACATATTTGGTTGAATTACTTCTCTGCCAGTTTCAGCCATTCCTTAATGATATGCTGCAGCGTTTCAGCATGGGCTTTTACATCATTCATATCCTTAAAAATATGGATGCGCCGCCCGTCTTTATAAGCACCCTCCAAAAAGCCTGAAGTGTCATTTATCTTGGCCCCGCTCGGAAAAACCAGCATAATACGGCCTTTGAACAGGTTAAACACAATGATGTCCCTTTTATATTCCTTCGGATCAAAGGGCTTCATTTCGCCGGTATAATAAAAGCTGGGATTGTTCCATTTAATGCGTTCGTCAACTTCCGGATCAGTGCTAAAGTGATCTGCCGAAGTTCTTCAATGATCCTGCCTAAACCGGGTTCCAGCTTTTTAATGTGTTCAGTTACCTGTTCCTGGTCGGTGAGGACGAGAGCTTGCGCCATAACATAATGATATTATTGTAAATGAATTTACGGTTAATTTCTGATTGCCAAAGTATTACAATAAAATTTTGACCATGCAGGCTTTAATACCTGCATGGTTCGCCATGACCTTGAAATACTTACTACTCTTTCTTTTTAAATTCCCAAAAAAGTCCGAGAGAATCGGGCTTCGTATTTAATACTTTGCCGCTGTCCGGACAAGCTATGCAATCATTGTCCCCGGTAATTTCTATAACTATTGTGCAAATTCCTGAAATTAACTTGCGCCTGCGGGTGGCTTCCCAAATTCCATTACAATTCCCGGTTGAGTCACAAGGTATGCAAACCGTACTTCCTTTCTTCAGGAAACTGCAACAGACCCTATCGTCACCGGGAGCTGTGCCTGTGACGGTACCAACACAATACTTTGCAGGCGGATCAACGCTCGCAGATTTTTGTGCATTTTTCTGCACTTTAATGGCTTTCTCTGCATTTTTTTGGCAGGAATGAATTACAATAGTTAAAATGGCAGTGAAGCATATCAATATTAAAATACCAACTGCCCTTGCTTTGGTCGTTTTCATTGTTGTGTTTTTTAATATGTGAATATGATAAGTGAAAAATAGAAGGGTCCTGATGCCCATTGTTTAAGAAGGTCCTGTTACGGCAACAAATGGGTATTGATTATCAGGATATTAGACTGAATGTTTAAGAAAGGTACGAATTAAGGATTTGATTTACAATTAAAAGTAGGAATAATTTAATGGTTAATATCGTCCAACGGGATCTTCCTTTTCGTCCCAGCGGGGTCTTCCGATAGGAGACCCTGCTGATTCACGAAAGCCAACCATCTGATGATCCCAAAAAGTCAAGTTTGCAGAATTTCTCAAACGAAATCAGCCAGTTAGTGTACAAATCCGAAAATTTTATATTTAACATTTGCAGAATAATCATTTCTCTCTATATTTGCACTCCGCAAACGCGAATGTGTTTGTTGAATGCGAAAGTAGCTCAGTTGGTAGAGCACGACCTTGCCAAGGTCGGGGTCGCGAGTTCGAATCTCGTCTTTCGCTCTGATCCCTTCCACCAAAGAAGGGATTTGTTTTTAAAAGGTGTATCACCTGCTCGGGTGGTGGAACTGGTAGACACGCAGGACTTAAAATCCTGTTCGCCTTAAAGCGAGTGCGGGTTCGATTCCCGCCCCGAGTACAAAAGCTGGTCAAATCGACCGGATTTTGTTATTTTAGGGCAATGTTTTATACCTATATCCTGAGATCACAAAAAAATGGAAAGTACTATATCGGCCATACTGCTGATTTAACCGAACGACTTTACAGACACAATAATGGCATAGTAAAGGATACACGTGGAAAAGGGCCGTGGGAGTATGTATATTATGAAACTTATCTTAGTAAGTCGGAAGCAAATAATCGGGAGCTATATATCAAATCAATGAAGAGCGAATCTTTATTGAAAAGCTCATTTTAAATTTTAAAAATATAAGTTAGTAGAATTGGTAGACACGTCCCGACTAAAAGTCGGGATGATCCTAAAAGATCGTGCGGGTTCGATTCCCGCCCCGAGTACAAAAGCCGCAATTTGCGGCTTTTGTTGTTTATAGGCTCTTTATAATCAGAGATTGTCGAAGAGAGTCATTCTCTAAAGAACAATTTTCCCGCGGGCATGTTCTTGTCTTAAATTACTTATGTATATCACTTTTCACGGCGCAGCCCGCCAGGTGACTGGCAGTAAACACCTTATCCAATTAAAAAACGGCACAACTATCCTGCTCGACTGCGGGCTTTTTCAGGGCGTCAGAGATGCAGATGACCTTAACGGGCATTTTGGTTTTAATCCTGAGAAGGTTGACTATCTTCTTCTTTCGCATGCCCATATTGATCACTGCGGTTTGATCCCCAGACTTGTAGCCGAGGGTTTCAATGGCGATATTGTTTGTACGCCTTCTACCATGAACCTGGCGCGGATCCTCATGACCGATTCAGCAAGGATCCAGGAGGGGGACGCAGCGGATAGCAACACCGAACCATTATATACAGAAGAGGATGCAATAGCGGCGCTGGGTCATTTTAAAATAGTGGAGTATAATCAGGAACACCAGCTTACTCCTGATGTAAAAGTGGTTTTTACTGATGCAGGCCATTTACTGGGAAGTGCGGCCATCCATCTGACAATCGTTGAAGAAGGAGAACAGACGCAAATTACTTATAGCGGCGACATAGGCAGATATGGAGATATGCTTTTAAAAAATCCGCAAAAGTTTCCGCAGGCTGATTATATCATTATGGAATCAACCTATGGTGACAGCCTGCACAGGGACCTTAAACCTATAGAAAATGCACTTCACGACATTATACAACACACGTGCATGGTGCGCCATGGAAAGGTTATTATTCCTGCTTTCAGCGTTGGGCGGACGCAGGAAATCCTGTATGCTTTAAATGCCCTGGAATTACAAGGAAGATTGCCGGATGTGCCTTATTATGTAGATAGCCCCTTGGCTGATCAGGCAACACAAGTGCTTAAAGACCATCCTGAAGAGTTTAATCGTGCCGTTGGCGAAGTAATGAAAGTCGACGCTGATCCTTTTGATTTTAAAGGTTTGCGCTTCACAAGTTCTACCGCCGAATCAGTTGCTTTGAATACAGATCCAAGGCCATGTGTAATTATATCGGCATCGGGTATGGCCGAAGCTGGTCGTGTACGGCACCATATCCGGAATAATATTGAGAACCCGAAGAACACGATATTAATAGTTGGCTATTGTGAACCGTCGTCCCTCGGCGGCCATCTGTTAAGAGGCGAACGCAGCGTGCAAATTTTTAATCGTTCATACCAGGTCGAATGCGAAGTCCGGTCGATCAAGTCGATGAGTGCGCATGGCGATTATGAGGATCTGCTCAGATTTCTATCCTGCCAGGATCCGGACCAGGTAAAACAACTGTTCCTGGTACATGGGGAATATCATGTTCAAGAGCATTTTGCGGGTAAGTTAAATGATGCAGGATTTGGGAATGTACAAATCCCTTACCAGCACCAACGGGTTTACCTCGGGGATGAAGCCGACCAACTACCCGAGTCTGCCTAAGCGCCTGCTGAGACGGAAGTACTTCAATTAAGTCAAAAGTCTTTAGTCGTAAGTCTAAAGACTTTTTTTATTTGTGTATAAGTGAATCAGCAGGGGGCTTCCTTTAGGAGACCCTGCTGGGACGAAGAAAATACAGATTCATCCTCGTAGTAATCCGCTTTTTCTTTATATTTCGTTCTAACCAAAAAAAGAAATCTCTCAAATGATAATTGAAGCCGAAATAATAAGTCAACCATATTCAGGTGAATTCACTGAAAGAGTTTATGACAATGAAAGTGCATGGAATTCTCAAAGTTGGTCTTTTATTAAGTTTACAAATGATGATTATACTGAATGGTGTGGACAATTTCGTGGTTTTCCAAGGCAAGTTGCTATTTCCAAAGTCCATGGTATAATTTTGGCATTGACATCGGATTATTTATTTCAACTTGAAACTGGATCAGGAAAATTAATAGAACTTGAGGACCACCCAAAATATCATTCCCTAACGACATCACCAAATGGAGATTTTATAATTGCAGATTATTACAACCTCGAAAAAATAACTATTAGTATAAGTCAAAAGAAATCTATCAAAACCAACATTGAAATGGATATGATAAAGTTTAGACAATGGAATAATTCAAAACTTGAATTTACTTGTGATGAGTTTTTAAATTGGGAAAGACATCTTATAATGACTTACGATTGCGAAAGCGATAAAATAGAGATAAAAAGTGAAGAATAATTAATTCTTGTTATCACATTTTAACTCGCTGAAAATGTTTGCAAATCATCCCCTCT
>JBQCEA010000080.1:0-7922 GCA_051960695.1 Mucilaginibacter sp.
TGATTATTGCCTAATTTATAATTGGCATAGCCGATCTGGTAGCTGTCCTGGGTATTTTGGGTTTTCCCGCGATCTTGTTGCTCAAAACGGTTATAATAGGCGGCAGAATTCTTATAATCACCCAAAGCAAAGTAGGAGGCCGCTACTATGCGAAACATTTCGGTCTCGTGCTGCTGATGTGTGGTCCTTAATATAGGAACGGCATAGCTGATCACATCGTTATAACGCCTGTCGAGAAAATAAACGGCTGATATGTAATATGGATAGCTGCTTTCGTATTTTTTTGAGTTCTTTAAGCGCTCAAAATTTGCCAGTGCCAGGTGGTAATCCTTGTTCAAATAGGCTATATAAGCAAAGTAGTAGGTAGCATCTTCAGTAAATTTTGACTGCCTTGTTTTTACCTCGCTAAATAATGGCTGGGCATCTTTGTAATCATTGGTGGCAAAATAAGCATAGCCTTTCCTGAATTTATATTCAGTATTTTCGCTTCCGCTGAGTTCACCGGGTTGTACTTTATTAAACCATTTTAGTGCATCGGCATATTTTTCCTGTTTAAAATAGAAACGGCCTATCTGGAAGTATGCCAGCTTAGCTAAAGGATTTTCAGGGTGATCTTTAATGAATTTTAGAAAAAGGCTTTCCGCATCAGTGTTACCCAACTCCAATGAGCAAAACGCCTCATAGTACTGTGCGTTTTCTCTCACAAGTGATAATTCAGACTCGTATTTTGGTTGTGTGGCAGTTTCAAGCCTTGTGTTTTCTACCAGCCTGAACTGTTCGGCAGCGGCAACATATTTACCTTCATTCAGCAGGTTATTTGCTGTATGGTAGGAGCGGTAAATGTCAAACGAGGGATCTTGTTGTGCAGCGGCAGTAAGCGTAAAAAATGCAGGAATAACAAAGGCGATGTATTTATAATTGATCATAAGCGCGCGATATCAATTGCGAAAGTAGCTATATTCACAAAGATGCAATCCACATAAGTAATTCACAAATGTGAATAACGCATCTTTAATTATGCGAACGTTAGTTAGTGGCGTATGTTATTGATGTGGAAAACTTTATGACGTTGTAATAGAGTAACTATCATCTTCGTTTACACAAATAACATGTACGTTAACCGCTTTATTATTTTATTGTTTTCGATTGTTAGTATTTTCTTTTTTGGGGCCTGGCAAACAGGGCAAACAAATGCAATTACACTGAAGGATGAAGGCCTGAACTTTACACCATCCGAGTTTTTCATAGCTGATGTGATAAACGAACAACCCGATAACAGACCATCCATTTCGTTGATCGATAACGCGGCACATCCTTTACCCAGGTTAATAAACCTCAAGGCCGGTACGGCAGGTGCTATAAAACATTTCATTGCTCACAATCTGCCGGTTGATACTGCTTTACATCCGGTTGTGCTTACGATAAAGACATTCAGACTTGCAGAAACGCCTGCGGAAAATGACAATGTCAACGGCAAGCTAACAATAGATTTTTCGTTCGGGTTGAAGCGAGCATACGGCATAGTGCATTTAATAGAATATAACGGTAGCATTGAGTATACAAGAACATCAAAACAGCCAGCAGATCCGGAGCCGATATTGCGGCATGGAATTGAGAGTGCATTGACTTATTTTAACAAATGGATAAACAAGGCAGCCAATGGGAATGTATTATTGGCTAAACGGGTGAAAGTCAGTTTTTCTGATTATACCCAGAAGCCTGAAGGGGACACGATCTATTATTCGGTCAACCGCCCATTAACCTGGACTGATTTCCAGGAGAAGCCAAGAGAAAGCAATTTTGAGGCAGAGGTATTTACCAGTATAGGGTATAATGAGCGTACTGAAGTTGTAAAGGGAACAATAGATATCAATATAGAGCTAAAAGTAGAATTAGCTAAAAGCGATTGCTGGGTGCGGGGAAGAGGCGCTGATAACTATGCCCTAAACCATGAGCAGCGGCATTTTGATATTGAAAAGATAGTGGCGGAGCGATTTAAACACAAAGTTATGAGTATGCACCTGCCTGTTGATAACTATGACGGGCCTATAAATGTTGAATACCTGGAAACACTACGTGAGGCGACCCGTATGCAAAAACAATATGATGCAGAAACGCGCCATGGCCTTAACACCCAAGCCCAGGCCGAATGGAATGACAAAATAGACAAAGAACTAAGAGAATATGGGGTAAAAAAGTGATAAGTTAATTATCACTTAAAACTCAGGCCGCAGCCACATGTGATTGAACTTTATCAAGCAAGTCGTTAATATCAAACGGCTTTGCCAGGAAGTCATCCGGGGCGTTATCGGATAATATACGATCTGACAAATTCTGATTTGCCGAGATCAGTATCACAGGTATATCATGTGTCTCTTTTCTTGCCTTGATCGCTTTACATAACTCGCGGCCGTCATAACTGCCGAGCATAATGTCCAGTAGGATCAAATTCGGCTTATATTCGTTTATTTTATCAAATAATAAACTCCCGTTTGCGAGCGTGGTTACTTTGTAACCCGAATCTTCAAGTATCAACTGTAAAACTTCTAAGATATCCTCGTTATCATCAACTGCTAAAATCCTTCGCATCTCATTCATAAGTTTTTGTAAATATCTTTTTGTGTTAGCAACAATTATTATACCAATGAGGCAAATGAATGTTTTATTAGCTGTGTTATACAGACGCATTGGGGCGCATAGATCAGTTCGTTAGACACTCTATTCCAGTTTTCAGTACAATATGTGGCATAGGAGTCAGAAAAGCTTATTCTTGCTTTATCCAGATATAACTTGCTTTTTTACATTTAGCACAGAAATATCTTTTAAGAGGTAAAAAAAATAAAAACGTTTTTATAAACCAATTGCGATGCACCTGGTAATGGAACGAGGAGCCGCATTTTGAGCAATAATAGACGGGTCTGGTTTTGGTTTCGATCGCCAACTTTAAATCAACTGTTAAAAAAACGGCTTGAAATAAAGAAAACTAAAGATAGTAAAATAATTCATGAATGCAATTATGCCGAATTCGTCAGGAAGAATTAACCTATGGTTAAATAAAATACTCATCAATATGCCCACACATATCGTTTTTGCTTACATTTATAACAGTAATATCTTTTTACGGGAAGCCAGTTAAGTAACTTTCTAAAAAGAAAACCGCGGCGCACGCGATATCCGAACTCCACGTTACATTTAGGGCATAATGGTAGTTTTTTCAGAACATCTTGTTCAGTAGTAAAACTGTCGTTTTGTGTTGTCATATAAATACAATCAGGGGATATTGTATTTGCATATCCGATTATAACAAATATATACGGGTGGCCTGATTTAAGGAACGTTTCTTTATTATTAAATTGTTAACATTAGCTTGTTTGCTGAATATCAATATAATCAGTACAGATCTGTTAATAAATGAGGTTATTTATCTTTTCCATTAACTCCTCAAGGTCAAAAGGCTTATCTATAATGGCGTCACATCCATAAGCCATTACATCTTCGTAATGCGTAATATAAGCTGAGAATATGATTACCGGCGTATTGATAAACTTAGGATGAGATTTGATTTGCCGGCAAATTTCGCCACCGTTAGTGCCTGAAATACGGTAATCAAGTATGAACAGGTCGGGATTAAATTCTTCAGCTTCCTGAATAAGGTTTTTGCTTTCTGCGATGCTTTTAACCTCAAAATGTTCATAAGATAATATTTCCTGCATAACGTCAAGTATGCTCTCATCATCATCTAAAACAACTACGCGTTTCAACATAATCAATGGCGTTCAAATATTACCGGGTAAATCTAACAGAAAAGATACGGCACAAAAATCAATCCGGGCAGCAAATCTTAGGTGGGTCTTCCTTAAACAAATATAATATTAATAGCTCAACAATATATGTCCGACACATGTAAAATTTAATTTACAAAAGTTATTGTAGACCAGCAAGTAATTAATGCTGTTTCAAGTAAAAATTGTTTTTATCAGTACTGTTTTTGAATAAATGAATTTTGTATATTTGATTATAAGCCTGTTAAACTCACTAAGCTAATTATTATGAAAAAAGTTTCTGATATCCTTGCCCGTAAAGGAGGTAGCGTTATCTCTATTGATGCGGAAACCTCGGTACTTGATGCATTAAGACTGATGGACGATAGAAATATAGGTTCGGTGATCGTGATGGAAGACGGAATGTACCTGGGTTTGCTTACTGAACGCGACTATGCGCGTAAGGTAATACTGAAAGGAAAATCATCCGATGAAACTACAGTTAAAGAGATCATGACCACAGACCTGCCCCACATCATTCCGGATAACTCAGTAGAAACCTGCATGCATATCATGAGTGAGAATAATATCCGTTACCTGCCTGTTTTCAGGAACAACGTATTGTGCGGTATAATATCCATTAATGACCTGGTAACAGAAACCATATTAACCCACGAGGAAACTATAGAACAATTGCGCAGCTACATCCAATCCTGACTTTAGGATAATATATGCGGCGTATGGCCGGGCGCATCGCTTTTGCCGTTTACAGGTACTTCTACCTGGTGCAGGCGTATATTCGTATCTTCAGGAAACTGACGCTTTGCGGCTTCACGGGCTTTCTCCGCCGCGCCGTTTACTTCCTTATCGTCGTAGCTTTTTCCGCTGAACAATAATTTCTCGTTCTCGTTCGTACTGAGAAGGTCAAAACTGCTTCCATTCCACAGATAGGGTTTGTTGTCGGGTGATGTATATATAATGTTATAATCGGCCATAGTTCAATAAAAACATCGCGAATAATAATTTGGTTTGCTAAATATATTAACCTGTTACCAACTAATTTGTAAATTAGTATTTACCAATTTTAACTGGTTATGGATTTTCTGAAGGCTGTTTGGGGTAGCTTTAGGGGCTTTTGGGGTTTTGATGGTTTACTGGATATTATAAGATCCGGAAAATACGACCAGTTATTAACCTACCAGGGTATTACCACAGCATTAGGGCCTTTGATCCCTGTTCTGCTGCTGATCGAGATCATACGCGGGGCGCTATATAAGAAATTCAGGGTTATACACTATAAAATATCCTTTTTTACCTATGTTTTAAATGCTTTTATTGGCAGGGTTATTTCTATTGCAATGGTGGCCTTTTGTATAGGATTATTTGACAAGCATGCTATCTTTAAAATTGCCTTTACCTGGTATTGGTTTATTTATGGTTATGTGGTATGGGAGTTGGCACATTTTATTTATCATTTCCTGGCGCACAAGGTCCGTATACTGTGGTGTCTGCATTCTACGCATCATTCTCCTGAATCAATGAATTTATCAGTTACCTATGCACATTTCTTTCTTGAGGCGCCATATGCTGATGTTATTCGTACTACCATCTGCATTTTAATGGGTATGAACCCCGCAATGCTTTTCGTGATCATGTTTATAGATGGCACATGGGGAGCTTTCATTCATATCGGCGAAAACCTGGTAAAGGACGCCCGTTTTGGCCTTTTAGGAAAATTGATACTTACGCCTTCGTTTCACCGGGTACATCATGCGCGTAACCCGCTTTATATGGATACCAATTATTGTAATCTGCTGAACATATGGGATAGGGTATTCGGCACCTACCAGCCTGAAGACAGAACTATACCAGTTGAATATGGCATAACCCGTAAAATGAAGAAAAATAGCTTCCTGGATGCTTATTTTGGCGAGATCGTAGTGCTGGCGAGGGATGTCGCAAAAGCGCCCGGGATAAAAAACAAATTTCTATACATCATTATGCCACCGGGCTGGAGCCATACAGGCGACCATAAAATGGCCCATCTGGTACGGCGAAAGTATATGGAGGATCACCCAGGTGATACAGAGCCAGGTAGCCAGGATATTGCCGAAACAATTAGACAGGTAGAGTTGTAATATCTTCAAAAATTAAAGCATGATCAACCCGGCCATCATTCAAATCACACACTCCGACGGCGTTAACTGGAATATTATCATTGAGCCGATTTTGAAACGCTCAAACCGCGAACCTGTAGATATTCACTGCTATAAGCTTTATAAAAGCTCAACCGATAATCAGTCGGCACTCTCCACAGAACCCCGTGAACTTGATGAGCAGAATGATGACCTGGATGATAGCAAGAACCCCGATTATCTTGGCCAGATAAAACCAGGAGCCGGCCGCAGCCTGCATTACGAGGGCAATTTATTAAATGATGAGCAGCAAAAGCAGGTCATCGACTATATTCAGAGGCAGATATAGAAAAATAAACGATGCCCGATCAGGACATGCCTGAACCCTCATGCAACTTTGAGCCTTTAGCCTCAACTCCCATAAATACATAATAAGTAATCTTGCAATAATTGCAATAATATTTACGAATATCAGCAACAGCCGAAATGGCCTTTAAAAGCGGGCCACGACGCTTTTTATATTGAAATCTCTCCCCACAGGTCTTACAAAAACAGGTAGGTTGTAATGAAACTACAGTACGCAATGTTTTATAAAATTTAATCCTATTAACGAACTCTATTCTAAAAGGTTCCGAAAAAAATAAAAGAAATTCCCATTTAACATAGAACCTTCTTATTATCAGTACCGTACAATGCTGAGTTAAATCCAAAGGATGAAGAAGATATTAATAATTGAGGATGAGCAAGATATAGTAGATATCGCTACAATGATACTGGAAGATGAAGGTTATGAGGTATCCAGTTTTACTGAATACCCTGGTTATGAAGCCAGGGTAAATAGCAGCAGGCCAGATCTTGTATTGCTCGACCTTAATTTAAAAGGATACCAGGGAAAGGATATTTGTAAATACATCAAGGCACAGGACCATCTTAAACAAACCCCCGTAGTATTGATGTCAGCCAACAGGGATATCAAAACTGTAAAGGAAGAATCTGGGGCGGATGATTATATCAGCAAACCTTTTGACCTGACCGATTTTATCAGCACTATCCGCGCTAACCTTTAACTGATCACAGCGTTAATGATCAGCACACCAACTAATCCTATAATCGATACTGTAGTTTCCATCACTGTCCACGATCGTAGTGTATCTTTGATGGAAAGATTAAAATATTCTTTAAACAACCAGAAACCGCCGTCGTTCAGGTGTGAGCAGGTTAAGCTGCCTGCTCCAACGGCAAGCACCATAAGGTTGGGGTTGATGGATGGATCATGCAAAACAAGGGAGGATATAATGCCCGCAGTGGTTAATCCTGCAACTGTAGCCGATCCCAGGCTGATGCGGATAATGGCGGCAATAAGCCAGCCCAATATCAGTGGCTGCAAATGGAAGCTTTGAAACAGGGAGGCGATCTCTTTATCAGCGCCGCTGTCGGTAAGTACAGCCTTAAACGCTCCCGAACCTGCCACGATGAGGAGAATAAGCGACACATCCTTTACTGCATGCGAGAAATTGCTTCCGATCTGCTTCATATCCATTCCCTGCCTGATGCCAAGCGTATAGATGGCAACCAGTAGCGATATCATCATTACAATAGGTGCATCACCAACAAAGGCAACGATCCGGTGAAAAGTGCTTTGGCTATGATCGAAATTAAGGTATATAGTTGTGACGATGAGCAGTAATACCGGAAGCAAGGCAGTAAAAAAGCTGTTCAGGGTACTCGGCAATTTTTCTTCCGGCATTTCTTCGGCTATGAAAGTTGCCAGCGGATGAACGTCGATCTTTTTTAATGTCCTGGAAAGTATTGGCCCGGCAACAATTATTGCAGGTATGGCAAGCATTAGCCCGTAAATAAGCGTTTTGCCCATATCAGCATGGAAAGCGTTGACCAGGGCAGTAGGTGATGGGTGAGGTGGCAGAAAACCATGCGTTACCGATAGTGCTGCCAGCATAGGCAGACCAATATACACTGCATGAAGTTTGTACCGGTATACCACCGAAAAAATAAGCGGTATCATCAG
>JBQCEA010000081.1:0-10300 GCA_051960695.1 Mucilaginibacter sp.
AGTCTAACGTGAAAGATGAATTCGAAGCCAATGGTAATATCCAGACCGTATATATATTTACGGCTATAGCCGTGCTTATCCTGCTTATTGCGTGCGTTAATTTTATGAACCTTTCTACCGCACGATCGGCTAACCGGGCAAAAGAAGTAGGCGTGAGAAAAGTTTTAGGATCGGCAAGGAAATATCTTATCGCACAGTTTTTAACTGAATCCATCATCGTAACGCTTGCTGGCGCTATTATCGCGGTATTTGCCGCATGGGGTTTGCTGGGTGTGTTTAATGATCTGTCAGGAAAGGAATTGGCGATAACACCGCATATTTTATTGTGGCTGTTGCCGTCGTTACTCGTATTTGTACTCATAATTGGGTGTCTTGCAGGTTCGTACCCTGCAATATACCTTTCCAGTTTTCAGCCAATACAGGTATTAAAGGGTAAACTGGCAGCCGGCTTTAGAAATAGTGTATTCCGCAACGTACTTGTGGTAGGACAATTTGTTATTTCTATCGGCCTCATTATCGGTACGCTGGTTATTTACAATCAATTAAAATACATTGAGAACAAGAATATTGGCTTTGATCGCGAGCATGTAATGAGTGTATGGGACACCTGGACCCTCGGCGACAAGGCCAAAGCTTTTAAGCAAGAAGTTAAACAATTGGCCGGTGTACAAAGTGTAAGCCTGACGGGTTATTTGCCCACCAGCAACATCGAGAATAATTCTTCAGTATTTAAAGATCCGGTAATGGACCAAAAACGTGGGATATTAGCTTCGACATGGTTTGTTGATGAAGATTATATACCTACACTTGGTATGAAAATGGCAACGGGGCGAAACTTTTCGACCCAGATGGCTACGGATTCGACTGCGATCATCATTAACGAATCGGCGGCCAAATTATTGGGTTTTCCCGATCCGCTTAACCAAAAACTATATGTTCCGCAGGATAATATGGCCAAAGTAATGAAGCCTTATCACATTGTCGGCGTTGTAAAGGACTTTAATTTTAAGTCGTTACGTCAAAATGTTACGCCTCTGATACTTTTTAACGGACAGGATTACGGTGCCTTGAACATTCGTATCAAATCTGCCGATATCAAAGCGCTGATAGACCAGGTAAAAGCCAAGTGGACTGCGTTCTCGCCAAATCATGAGTTCAATTTTGCATTTTTGGACAAGGAATTCGATAAGTTATATCGCACGGAGCAGCGTACAGGCCAGATAGCAATTGCCTTTACGTCATTAGCCATTATTATCGCCTGCCTTGGCTTGTTCGGCCTGGCGGCTTATGCAGCCGAGCAACGCACCAAAGAGATCGGCATCCGCAAGGTATTAGGAGCCAATGTATCTAATATAGTGGGCTTGCTGTCAAAAGACTTTATAGCACTGGTGTTTATTGCAATACTGGTTGCCGTGCCTATAGCATGGTATTTTATGCATCGATGGTTGCAGGGGTTTGCTTATCATCAAAATGTACAATGGTGGATAATTGCGGTTGCGGGCCTTGGAGCCGTACTGATTGCTTTTGTGACGATCAGCTTCCAGTCCATCAAAGCGGCACTGACAAACCCGGTGAAGAGTCTTCGCTCTGAATAGAAAAGATTAGAATAAGTGGCTAAAGTAGATATTGGGTAATAATAATTATTGAACAATTATGTTAAAAAATTATCTAAAGATCGCCTGGCGCAATCTGTACAAGAGCAAAATATTTTCGTTCATCCACATTATGGGGTTGACCATTGGTATCACTGTATGCCTGATGATCTTCCTGTACATCAGGAATGAGTTCAGCGTTGACCGGTTCCAAAAAAACGAAAGGCGCATATACCGGGTAATGCGTGGTTTTGAAGGCGGAAAAGTGCCTGTACCATATCTTTCCGGCCCATATGCGCCTGCTTTGTTGACCGACTTTCCGGACCAGATCCAAAAAGCTGTACGCGTGATGCCATCAAACAACCTGTTTGCTTATGGCGTTGAAAAAGCTTTTAATGAAAAGAATGTTTATATCACCGATCCCGACTTTTTTCAGCTATTCTCATTCCCGTTGATCAAGGGTGATCCGGCACAAGTGCTGAAAGACCCGAATAACGTGGTGCTAACCGAAACCACAGCAAAGAAATATTTCGGTTCGGTGGATAATGCAATGGGTAAGGTGCTGTCGATGGATAAACAATATCAGTTAAAGGTGGCTGGTGTTGCTAAAGACGTGCCTTCAAACTCACACATGAACTTTGATATAGTTGTGCCGATAACCAATTTCGTACATAGCCCGGGATTCGATGGATGGATCAACAACCAGTTGTTCGTATATGTATTGCTTAACCCGGCTACCACAGCCCAGCAGGTTGAAGCCCGTTTTCCTCAATTTATGAAAAAATATATGGGCAGGGAGATGGAAAAGTACGACATGAAGTTCAAATTGTCACTTACTCCGTTGCGGGATATTTATTTTGAGCCAACATCAGCTTTTGATAATGTAAAACATGGTGACAAAACAGTGGTTTATATTTTCATTTCCATTGCGGTGCTTATCATGCTCATCGCCTGCATCAATTTCATGAACCTGGCGACCATTCGCGCAGTGGACCGTTCAAAAGAAGTTGGTTTACGGAAAGTGCTTGGCGCACTGCGCAATCACCTGGTATCACAGTTTATAGGCGAGTCGATATTACTTGCAGTCATTTCATGTATCCTATCAATAGGATTGCTTTTACTATTAATGCCCTGGTACAACCAGGTATTGGGTTATCAGCTCACAGTGCCATGGAGTTCATGGGTTATCTATGTGTTCCTGTTTGGTGTTATTCTGGTTGTAGGCCTCCTCGCGGGAAGTTACCCAGCTTTCGTGCTATCTGCTTTTTCGCCTATAGAGGCGCTTAAAGGCAAATTGCGTTTGGGGAAGGGAGGCTCGTTTTTTAGACAAACACTCGTGGTAGTACAATTCAGTATATCGGTGCTGCTGATCATCGGCACTATTGTGATCATGGATCAAATGAAATATGTGAAATCCAAGTCGCTGGGATATGATCAAGCGCAAAGCGTTATAGTTAAGATCGATAACAACGATATTTATAACCATCGTAAATTATTCAAAACCGAACTGGAAAGTAAACCGGGTATTGCATCAGTTTCAATGATGTCGGGTGAGCCGGGCGGATTTTTTGATATTTTCAGTTTTGAAGCAGAAGGGCAGAAAGAACCTGTAAAATTTCGTACTGAGTATGCCGATTTTGAGTTTGCGAAAACGCTTGGACTGAAGATCGTGGCAGGAAGGGATTTTTCACCGCAGTTTGCAACCGATACCATGAACGCTGCACTCATCAACGTTACAGCTGCGCATAAACTTGGTTTTACACCCGAACAAGCTATAGGCAAGCACATTAAAAATGTTTTGCGGGATAACAAGCCGCGCACAATAGTAGGGGTGGTAAATGATTTCAATTTCCTGTCGCTAAAAGAAAATATGGATGCTTTGGTAATATCACCTTATGAAGACCGCAGAGTTATTGTGATCAAACTGCAACCGGGTAATATTCAATCAGCATTGAATGAGATCAAAAACACTTATGCGCAGGTGGCACCGGTTTATCCATTTGAATATACTTTCCTTGATCAGAAGTTCGACACTATTTATAAAACAGATTTACGTCAACAAACCATTTTAAGCATATTCTCAGGCTTAGCTATATTCATTGCCTGCCTCGGATTATTTGGCCTGGCGTCATTTACAGCTACCAAACGTACCAAAGAGATCGGTGTACGTAAGGTTTTAGGTTCATCTGTTCCGAATATCCTGCTTCTGCTATCAAAAGAATTGCTCAAACCGGTACTGATCGCCACATTGGTTGCCATACCGGTAAGCTATTTTGCGATGCATAAATGGCTTCAGAATTTTGCTTATAAAACAAGCTTATCCTGGTGGATATTCCTGTTAGCAGCGGCCATAACATTCTTTATAGCTTTGGTAACAGTAAGCTTCCAGTCGCTTAAAGCAGCTACAGCAAATCCGGTGAAGAGCCTTCGCTCAGAATGAGTAAGGCTCTCGACGAGCCTTGGGCCGGAGTAAAGAGGATGGAGATCAGAGATTAGGAAGTTTTACTTTCTTGCGGACTTTCTGACTAATCTTTAACTCCAACTGTATCATAACCGTACATAACAGTGTTACACAAGCGGACAATTGTTTGCTTTTTATTTTATCTAACGTGCTGATTATTAAATAATTGCAAATTTGGTATTCAATTTCGTACAGTCGGACAAATCTTCACATCATGATTAAGAATTATTTAAAAGTTGCTTGGCGTAACCTGTTCAGAAATAAGTTTTTTTCTACTATAAATATCCTTGGGCTGGCTTTGGGCATGGCTTGCAGTATCCTTATTTTACTTTGGGTACAAAACGAATTGAGTATAGATAATTTTCATACTAATGGTAAGGATCTGTATGCAATAATTGAACGCCAATATTATGATAATAAAGTAGCCGGCCAGTATAACGTACCGGGCGTGGTAGCAAGCGAGATGAAAAAAGTACTACCAGAAGTTAAATATTCTACCGGTTTTGATGATGGCGAGCAAAATACTTTCCAGGTTGGCGACAAAATATTAAAGCTTGATGGTGGCGCTGCAGACAGTGATTTTTTCAAAATGTTCAGCTATAAACTGATCGAAGGAAAGCCTGCAAACGCATTAAGTACACCTTCAAGCCTGGCTATTTCAAGAAAAATGGCTGAGGAATTTTTTGGAAGCCCGCAGGCTGCCATTGGTAAATCGATACGGTATGAAAACAAGCAAAACTTTAATATCACAGCTGTTTTTGAAGATCTGCCTAAAAATTCTTCAGAGAAATTTGATTACCTGCTTAACTGGTTTCAATATTTAAAGGAAAATGAATGGGCCAAAGACTGGGGTAATAATGGACCTGTGGCTTATGTCCAATTGCGATCTGACGCCAATCCCGAACTGTTCAATAAAAAGATAACCCATTTTATGGATGCTTATAACAAGCATCAAACTAAGGCATTCAGGGAAGAATTAGGCATACAAAAATATGGCGAAGTTTACCTGCATTCCGACCTGAAGGATGGAAGGGTTTCCGGAGGACGTATTGAGTATGTGCATTTATTTTCTGTAGTGGCCATTTTCATCATTCTTATAGCATGCATCAATTTCATGAACCTGACCACAGCACGTTCTGTAAAACGGTCGCGTGAGATAGGTATACGCAAGGTAGTAGGAGCGGTAAGGCCAGTATTGATCAGGCAATTTATTGGGGAGGCTATCTTGTTAACCTGTTTGTCTGTTATTGTCGCACTGGTGTTGGTTTGGCTATTATTGCCGGTATTTAATTCGGTAACGGAAAAACAAATCGAATATCCTTTTACACATCTTACTTTTTGGTTGGGGCTTATTATTCTTACACTGGTAACCGGAATTATTGCGGGTAGCTACCCAGCGTTATTTTTATCTTCATTTAACCCGGTTACGGTGTTGAAGGGTACGCTTAAATTAAGCTCCGGTTCAACCTGGTTCCGCAAGGGTTTGGTAGTATTCCAGTTTACTATGTCTGTAGTATTGATAATCGGTACCATTGTGATATCAAAACAGGTAAACTATATCCAAACTAAAAATCTGGGCTATGACCGCGAAAACTTACTTTATGTTCCTATAGAAGGCGACTTGCCGGCAAAATATGAGGCCTTTAAGAATGAGGCTTTGAATATGCCGGGTATTAAGGATGTAAGCCGCAGTACTAATCCGCCTGTAAACTTCGGTAGTAGTACCATTGGAGTTAACTGGGACAATAAAGACCCTAACCTCAATATCATGTTTACCCAAATTGGCGTGGGTTATAATTTTACCAAAACTATGGGTCTTAAGTTTGCCCGGGGACGCGATTTCTCACCAACTTATGGTACTGATACCATTAATTACCTGATCAATGAAACGGCAGCAGCCAGGTTGCCTTATAAAGATCCCATTGGTCAGAACTTTACTATGTGGGGCAGAAAAGGTAAGATCGTTGGTGTGCTGAAAGATTTTCATTTCAATTCATTGCACAACCCGATCTATCCTTTAGTAGTAAGATTGCGCGAGAACGAAAGTTTCGGTTGCATACTGATCCGTACTAAGGCCGGACAGACGCAGCAGGCGATAGCTTCTATAGAAAAACTTTGCAAAGAACTGAATCCGGCTTTTACGGTAAACTACCAGTTTGCTGATCTTCAATACAAAAAGATGTATAAGAGCGAGCAGGTGGTATCTAAGTTGTCGGATGCTTTTGCCGTTCTTGGCATTTTTATTTCTTGCCTGGGCTTATTGGGCCTGGCTATGTTTACTGCCGAACAACGCACCAAAGAGATAGGTATCCGCAAAGTGCTGGGGGCCAGTGTAGGCTCATTGTTTGCCTTACTATCGAAAGAGTTTGTTATACTGGTTGTTATTTCGCTGGTTATTGCTTCACCATTTGCATGGTGGGCCATGCATAAATGGTTACTCAACTATAATTACCACATCGATATAGCCTGGTGGATATTCCTGCTGGCGGGGTTAATAGCAGTTGCAATTACGCTGATTACAGTAAGCTTCCAGTCGGTAAAAGCAGCGCTGACAAACCCCATCAAGAGTTTGCGTTCGGAGTAGGAGGTCAATAGTCTGTAGTCTATAGTCCATGGGAACGCATTGTAAAAAACTTTGCACTATGGACAAACCAGTGAACTAATGAACAATTGAACCAATGAACTAAGCCATGATAAAGAATTACATTAAAGTAGCCTGGCGTAACCTTTGGAAGAATAAGGTTTTCTCGGCCATCAATATTATTGGTCTTGCTGTTGGTATGGCAGCCTGTATTGTTATTATGCTTTTTGTGCATTACGAAAAAAGCTTTGACAATTTTCAGCCCGATCATATTTACCGGTTGAATGAGGTGCAGACCATAGGCAGCCAAGGCGCTACACAGAAGGTGGCTTTATCCATGTTCCCAATGGGGCCAACGATGCAGCAGGAGTTTCCGGAGATCAAAAGCTTTACCCGGATAAGCTGGACAGGCCGGTACCAAATGACCGAAAAGGAAAAGAAAATATTCCTTACGCAAGCCTTTTTTGTCGATACAGCTTTTCTGAAAATATTCAACTTTAAGGTAATTAAAGGTGATAAGTTAAATGGTTTATTGAAACCTCATTCGGCCATGCTTACTGAAGAAACTGCAAAAAAGCTCTTCGGTAATGAGGACCCGATAGGCAAAACCATTACCCATTACAGCAATGATACCACCAGTTTTGTTGTTACCGGTATCTTAGCCAATGTGCCTAAAAACTCGCAACTGCAATTCGATGCGTTATTTTCTTTCAATACCATTATCAGGCCCGACTTCTACCAAAATTGGGGTGGCAACTGGCTGGATACTTATTTTGTGCTTGCACCGGGTACCAACCAGGCTGCAATGGAGGCCAAATTCCCCGCATATTTAAAAAGACACCTGCGCGGAGATGGCTGGAAGTTCTATAAATTATTCCTGCTGCCTTTTAAAGACGTCCATGCAGGCTCGGCAGATATTGGGCTGGACTACATTAACTTCCAAAAATTTGACAAAAAGACCACCAATCTCTTTGCCGTGATCGCCCTGATCGTGCTTGTGATCGCCTGTGTTAATTTTGTCAATCTTTCTACAGCAAGGTCAGTTGAGCGAGCCAAAGAAGTTGGTATACGCAAATCCATTGGAGCGCCACGAACACAACTCGCGATTCAATTTTTGAGTGAGACGATCATGATCTCGCTTATTGCATTATTATTTGCAATCATTCTGGTTGAGGCGTCATTGCCCTATATCAACAACTTGAGCGAAAGAGATATTACACTGAATGTATTTAATAATTTCGATGTTATAAGCGCTGTTTTTGGTGGTACTATACTCGTAGGCATTATTTCGGGTATCTATCCGGCTATTTATTTATCTTCTTTCCAGGCGGTAAGGGTACTAAAAGGATCAATACAAGTTGGTAAGAATAAAGGGTTTATGCGAAATGTCCTTGTAGTAACACAGTTTACAAGTGCTATTTTCCTGATGATCGCCACAATATTTGTGCTAAGGCAACTGAACTTTATGCAAAAGCAGGATCCCGGCTATAACCGCGACCAGATAGTGAATGTTAAGCTGGATGGTGTTACATCTAAAAAATATGATCAGTTTAAAAATGCCTTATTAGGGAATACTTTGATAGAAGGGGTTACCGCATCGCAGGATATCCTGGGTAGTCATTTGGATCAAACTGGTGTAACTTTCACTCCGCACAACGGCCCAAAACAAAACCTCGGCACAACCTTATTGGTGGTGGATACCAATTACCTGTCGCTATACAAAATGAAACTGCTTTACGGGCGGAATTTCTCGGGAGATACTGCCTTGGATGCTAAACAATATATTGTTAACGAATCTTTAGCCCATGAGCTATTAAAAGACCATCCTAAAGAACCTATTTCTTCCCTGGTAGGTGAGCATTTTGGGTTTGATTCATTAGGTACCATTGTTGGGATAGCTAAAAATTTCAATTTCAACACATTACATTACAAGGTTGAACCGTTGTTCATCATTAGCGCCCGTAAATTTGGCTTCAGCAACGTATCAATTAAAATAAATGGAGCCCGCACTGCTGAAGCTATTGCATTTATTAAATCAAAATGGAACAGTATTAACCCCGATAATCCTATTGAATACCAGTTTCTTGATGATCATTTCAACGAGGTGTACAAGGCTGATAGCCAACAGAGCCAGATAGTAGGAATACTCTCTGGGCTTGCCATATTCATTTCCTGTCTTGGTTTATTTGGCCTGGCATCTTATTCAGCAGAAAAGCGGGTAAAGGAAATAGGTGTACGAAAAGTACTTGGCGCCTCCGTGCAGCGGATTGTTTTATTGTTGTCAATTAATTTCCTAAAACTGGTATTGATAGCGAATCTTATTGCTATTCCGCTGGCCTGGTGGGCCATGCACAAATGGCTGCAGGATTTTGCTTACCGTATCAATTTGTCGTGGCTGGTATTTGGTATTGTGCTGATGGTATCTGTTGTGATAGCGCTTGTGACTATCAGTTTTCAATCAATTAAAGCTGCTACTGCCAATCCGGTACAAAGTTTAAGGAGCGAATGATCTGATAAAAGAAATAAATACAGATGGCTGTGCAACGTATTGGTGTAAACTGCTGTCTGATAGTTGAAACCAATTCGATAAACAATGAAAACCTACATTTTACTGCTCTTCCTGGCCTGCCAGAGCATAGCTGCAATTGCCCAGGATGACGAAAACAGAACACCTTATCTTACCAGGTCTTTGGCTAATGACGCGATTAGCAGCGTTATGGTGAGGACATCGGCCGGCGGCATTTTTGTTAGTGGCCGAAGTGGAGAACAACCGCGAGTGGAAGTATATATTCGGGGTAATAATGGTCATGAAATCTCAAATGAAGAGATCAAGCAACGGTTGGATGAAGACTATCACATGTCCTTAACTGTTAATGGACATGAATTGCAGGCAACTGTAAAAAACAAACACGACCGTATTGACTGGACGAAATCAATAAGTA
Organism: Mucilaginibacter sp.; assembly: GCA_051960695.1. GTDB lineage: Bacteria > Bacteroidota > Bacteroidia > Sphingobacteriales > Sphingobacteriaceae > Mucilaginibacter. The sequence goes on from JBQCEA010000081.1 coordinate 9,577, forward strand.
TCTCTTTCAAAATCTATGTCCCGGAGCAGGTTGCTACTGATCTTAAAACCAGCGGCGGTGGCATTCACCTGGATAACTTAAAGGGTAATGAGAACTTTTCAACAAGCGGCGGCGGATTAGATATTGATAAAGTTAATGGCACTATACGCGGCAATACTTCAGGCGGCGGTATTAATTTAAGAGATTCAGGGGACGATATCAATCTTACAACCAGCGGCGGCGGTATTAATGCTGAAAATTGTTCAGGCGAAATAAAGCTGCATACTTCAGGCGGTGGCTTGGTTCTCAGAAACTTAAAGGGCAATATTAATGCAGTTACCAGTGGCGGTGGTGTTGATGGCAATAACATCACAGGCGAATTAGTCACAAGTACATCAGGAGGTGGCATTATCCTGAAAGATATGGATTGTAGTCTTGATGCACATACCAGTGCAGGAAGTTTGTATGCACAAATGAAAAGAGTGGGTAAATACCTGAAATTAGGGACCAGTGCAGGCAATATTGATATGGAATTGCCGGCGAAACAAGGTCTTGACCTTAACTTACATGGCGAAAGTGTGAACCAGCATCAATTCAATTCCTTTAACGGCGATTGGGATAAGGACCATGTGCATGGTACCGTAAATGGCGGTGGCGCACCGGTTGACGCCAATGCGAGCAGCGGTAGCGTTAATGTGAGATTTAACTGATCAGATATCATCAAACAACAACAAATCATGAAAAC
>JBQCEA010000082.1:0-4342 GCA_051960695.1 Mucilaginibacter sp.
GGCTACCTGTACCAGCTCAACCTTATCAAATTGATGCAGGCGGTTCAAACCGCGAACGTGGGCGCCGTAAGAACCTGCTTCGCGACGGAAACATTGCGTGTAAGCACAGTTTTTTACAGGCAACTCATCGCCTTTTAATATCACATCTCTATAAAGGTTGGTAACAGGCACTTCGGCCGTAGGAATAAGATATAATTTATCCTCGTTGATATAATACATCTGGCCTTCCTTATCAGGCAACTGTGTAGTACCAAAACCCGACGCTTCATTTACCACCAGCGGAGGTATCACCTCGGCATAACCTGCTTTTTCGGCTTCATCTAAAAAGTAGGCGATCAGCGCCCTTTGCAGTTTAGCGCCTTTACCAATATAAACAGGGAAGCCTGCGCCGGTAATTTTTACGCCGAGCTCAAAATCGATGAGTTTATATTTTGCTGCCAGTTCCCAATGCGGCAAAGCATTTTCCGGGAGTTGGGGCTTTGTGCCATTCTCCAGAACAACTTCATTATCTTCAGGCGATGTTCCTTTTGGTACTGAAGCATGTGGTAAATTCGGTAACAGAAGGAGCTTTTGCTGCAATTCTTCTTCAATACCTGAAAGGGAATCACCTAAAGATTTTATTTCTTCTTTCCATGCACCGGTTTTAGCTTTAATGCCTTCTGCCTCGTCCTTTTTTCCTGCACGCATTAGCTCGCCTATCTGTTTGGCGGCAGCATTAGCTTCCGCGGATATACTATCCAAACGGTTTTGGGTCTGACGACGGTCGTTATCTAATTTGATCACCTCGTCGACCAATTCCAGCTGTTTGAAATTTTTTACAGTCAAACGTTCTAAAACCTTTTCCCTGTTATCGCGGATATAACTAACTTGCAGCATTATTTAATTTTTTGGCAAAGATACTTTTTAAAGTAGCAGTTGCAGTAGCAGTAACACCAATAATTGTAACTTACTGCAACTATAGAACTGCCACTGCCACTAAAATATGAGCGGTAAACTCTACTTAGTCCCTACCCCAATTGGTAATCTTGAGGATATAACCTTTAGGGCTATACGTGTTCTAAAAGAAGCAGACCTGGTACTGGCTGAAGATACGCGCACATCTGCACCATTACTAAAGCATTTTGGGATTGAGAAAAGGGTATTTGCGCATCATCAGCATAACGAGCATCAGGCCTCAGCGGAGATCGTTAAGTTCTTGAAAGAGGGTAAAAACATTGCTTTGATATCAGATGCGGGTACGCCTGCCATATCCGATCCAGGTTTTTACCTGGTGCGCGAGGCCTTAAAGAATGATATAGCCATTGAATGCCTGCCCGGAGCAACGGCATTTGTGCCGGCTTTAGTTAATTCCGGCTTTCCGACCGACCGGTTTTGCTTTGAAGGTTTTTTGCCTTTGAAAAAAGGACGGCTAACACGTTATAAACAGTTAGCCGAAGAAGAACGTACCATCATACTTTATGAATCACCACATCGTTTTTTAAAGACATTGGATGAGATGGCAGAGTTTTTCGGTGCTGACCGGCATATTTCTGTATCACGTGAATTAACCAAAGTGTTTGAAGAGACCGTACGTGGCACCATAACAGAAGTAAAAGAATATTTTGAATCACATCCTGCAAAGGGTGAATTTGTGCTATGCGTAGCCGGGTATTCAACTAAAACATCAAAAGAAAAAGCTTAAACCGAATTTGCCCGAATGAAAAGAAACATTGCCTTGTCCGTTTTTTCCGGTTTATTACTTTGGATAGCGTGGCCACCCACGCCTTATACTACCTTCCTGTTATTTATAGGTTTTGTGCCGATGCTGATCGCCATAGAAAATATTATCCAGTCGGAATCGGTAAAAAAAGGCAAGAAGTTATTCTGGACAACCTTCCTGGGTTTTTTCATTTGGAATGTACTGTGCATCTATTGGGTATACAACGCATTAAAACAAGTAGGCTCGGCGGCGGCAATACCTGTAACACTGATACCTTATGCGCTTGCGCCGTTGCTCATGTCGACATGCTGCTGGCTGTATTACCGTTTGCGCCGGGTTACTAAACGCTATATTGCCTTGTTTGGGCTGATATGCTTCTGGATAGGATACGAATACCTTAACCAAAACTGGGATCTTAACTTTCCATGGATGACCTTAGGTAATGGTTTTGCCGTGAGTCATAAGTGGGTACAATGGTACGAGTATACTGGGGTTTACGGCGGAACTTTATGGATATGGATAGTAAATATCCTGGCGTTTTTGACTTATATCGGCTTAAATAAACCGCGGCAAAGAGCTAAGAGGATGAGAATCATCCTGGCATTAGGACTGATCGTCCTGCTGCCTATTGCGTTCTCGCTTTACCGTTATAAACACTACCATGAACAATTTGATCCATCAAATATTGTAGTAGCTCAGCCTAATATCGATCCGTATATGAAAGAGGGCGAGATACCCGTGCCACAACAAATTGATATATTGACACATCTTTCCGACTCATTAGGACAAAAAAACACCGAATATTTCATCTGGCCTGAAACTGCTATTGCCGACCAGCAGGGTCTGAATGAAGACTTGGTACACGGCAGTCCGTACTTTACGCAAATACAGCGTTTTTTAAATAAATATAAAAACGGCAACGTGCTTACCGGCTCTGAGGATATTAAGATATACAACTCCAGGAAAACAGCTACGGCAAGTCCCTACGATCCTGAAGGTCATCAATACTTTGATGCATTTAATGCGGCCATGAATATTGAGAATTCGGGTGAGGTTCAATTCTACCACAAATCCAAATTTGTGCCCGGTGCAGAATCGATGCCATTTGGTAGCGCATTGTTTTTTTTAAAGCCGGTATTTGAACATTTGGGTGGTGCAACAGGCGACTATGCGGGTCAGGATGCACCGGAAGTATTCTATTCGCAAAGTGGTATCGGCGTGGCGCCTGTGATCTGTTTTGAATCAATATGGGGCGAATGGATAGCAACTGCTGTGCATAACGGAGCACAGTTTATTGCCATTATTACTAATGACGGCTGGTGGGAAAATACCTCAGGAAAGGACCAGCACCTTGATTATGCTAAACTGCGTGCCATTGAAACCCGCCGCTGGGTTTGCCGTTCGGCAAATACCGGTATATCAGCGTTTATTAACCAGCGTGGCGACATTGTGCAGAAAACCAAATGGTGGACCAAAACAGCTATTAAGCAAAATATTAATCTTAACTCTGATCTTACGTTTTATGTACTGCATGGCGACTATATAGCCAGAACAGGCAGCCTGCTGGCTGTGGTCGGCATTCTGTGGATATTGATATCGACGGCAAAAGTGGTTAAAAGAAGGTCAGCAAAGGTGATAGCTTAGTCCGGAAGGGTTAGTTATTCTTATTTACGATATAATTCATCAGGTCGTATATCGGCTGGCGAATGATCTTACCCACATGTATCTCGTTGCTTTCGCAAAGGCGCTTTAACTCCCCCGAAAAAACGTAGGCTATCGACCCTACAAAATGACATTTATAGCGATGATATTGAGGATATGATTTGATGTTTGTCTCAATAAATTCCAGGAATCCCTTTGCCAGCAGCTCCTGTCCGTACTGGCAGTCCCTGATCTTGTTCATAAATTTGGCAAAAGCAGCAAGATATGAGTTGCCTCCCGGCTTTTGATAAACATTATAGATAACCTGTTCCTTGGTTAGCTTGTATTGCTCATTGAAAAGATCGTGGACGTCGCCTGGCATATTGCCATACATAAAATCGGTAATAAGCGCTTTGCCAAACCATGTGCCTGAGCCTTCATCCCCCAGAACATATCCCAGCCCGTGTTTACCTGCGTAAACTTCTTCCCCATCAAAAAAAGAAATGTTGGAGCCTGTCCCCAAAACGCAGCAAAGCCCTTTTTCATTGCCACAAGTAGCATAGGCGCTGCCTAAAAGGTCACTGTCGACACTGATATAAGCTTTTGGAAAGAGATGGCTGATGGCATTGGAAACGATCTCGTGCCTGTCAGGACTGGAGCAGCCTGCGCCGAAAAAATAGATCTCGCTAATATCAGACGCCCTGGCTACCATATCAGCGCCCTGGTCATGTAATATTTTTACCATTTCCTTTTCGGTGAGGAAGTATGGGTTTAATCCGCCTGTTTTAAATTCTACCGGTTTCTGTCCCGGCACCGCAAGCAGCCAATCGGTTTTGGATGAGCCGCTATCAGCAACTAAAATCATGCACTAATTTCATCAAGCGCTTTTTTGGTAAGCGGTTTATGAATAAACTGGTTTATATATTTGTTATTAGTTGATTTGCGAATATCGGTAGGGTCAAGTTATGACGAAAGCATAAATATTTTCACATCCTTTTTCCC
>JBQCEA010000083.1:0-10659 GCA_051960695.1 Mucilaginibacter sp.
TGGCAAACTTACTTACCGACTATAAAAACCACGATGATATGTCGGCAAAAGTGTTTTATGATGAGTTGCACAAATATGCCATGTCGCATATCAAACGCGACAAACCTTACCTTGGCGAATACCAGGATGAGAAAACAGGCTATTGGTTGAAAGGTGATAACCCAAGAAGCAGCTATTATAACCACTCAGGGTTTTGCGACCTGGTGATCAATGACCTGATCGGTATAAAACCAAGAACCGATAATATACTGGAAGTTTATCCGCTTATTCCACCGGGACAATGGAATTGGTTTGGCCTGGACAGAGTGTTCTATCACGGCTACAACATTTCAGTTTTGTGGGATAAAACTGGCTCAAAATATCACAAGGGCAAAGGGTTATTCATTTATTCGGATAATAAGCTGATCTATCACGGCAAGGAATTAACCCACGTTAAAGCCAGGCTAAGATCCTGATCATTTCCGCTTTTTGCCTTAAATGATAATATTGTACAATATGTAGAGAAGAAATGGCATAATTTATTGGATGCTTGCAAATAGATTTGACCTTAGTTTAGCCAATAATGCAACCTGAGGTCAATTTAAGTATGTCGTTACAACTTTGATTGTCTGAATTATTTGCAACAGTTTTCATTTAATGCCTTGTTCTGATCTGTAGATGCGAGTTAGAAACATCCTGATACTTTGTACACTTTTATGCATTGTTTCTGCAAGCAATGCTGCCAATAATTTATCTTCCAAAACCGTTGATTTTATTATCCCGGCTTCCGCAAGCCCGCGTGCCAGATATGGCGCTGAGAAGCTGCAGCAGCAGTTGAAGCTTTCGGGGTATTTGGTAAAAACCACCAACCGAAAGCAAACTGGTTCGAATACCATCGAAGTAGGGTTATTGACAGACCCGCTTATCAAATCAGCTCTAAAAAAGTACCATATTCATTTTGATAAAACGCCCGGCAAGGAAGGTTTTGCGATCAATGCTTCCGGAAATCATATTGTCATTGCCGGGGCCGACAATTCGGGGGTACTTTATGGCTGCCTTGAACTGGCAGACAGGTTAAAAACCAATCCCGTTCTGCCTCAAAAATTAACTATAACCGATCAGCCTGAAATGGTTTTACGCGGAGCATGTGTCGGCATACAAAAACCGGAGCTTTTACCGGGCCGTGGCACGTATGAGTATCCCTACACTCCTGAGAATTTTCCATGGTTTTATGATAAGGCTTTATGGCTGCGTTATTTGGATAGCCTTGCCGAGAACCGGATGAATTCGCTTTACCTGTGGAACGGGCATCCGTTTGCGTCCCTTGTTAAAGTAAAGGGTTACGAATATGCGCTGGAGGTGAACGAAGCCACTTTTAAGAAGAATGAAGAAATGTACCGCTTCCTGACGAAAGAGGCAGATAAGCGTGGGATATGGATCATACAGGGCTTTTATAATATCATTGTTTCCAAACCATTTGCCGAAAAGAATCATCTGAAAACGCAGGACCGGAACCGGCACATTGTTCCGATAATTGCTGATTATACACGGAAATCCATAGCAGCCTTTGTTGAGAAATACCCTAATGTTGGGTTGTTATTTACCCTGGGCGAAGCAATGGAAGGCGTGGGACAGGATGATATCGATTGGCTTACCAAAACTATTATACCGGGTGTAAAAGATGGGCTGAAAGCCTTGGGCCGTACCGATGAGCCACCTATCGTACTGCGTGCGCATGATACCGACGCACCTGAGGATATGAAATATGCCAAGCCTTTGTATCATAATCTGTACACCATGGCAAAGTATAATGGTGAAGCATTAACAACTTACGAGCCGCATGGCCCATGGGCTAAACTGCATCAGACCTTAAGCAAGATTGGCACGGTGCAGATTGAAAATGTACACATTATGGCCAACCTGGAACCTTTCAGATATGGCTCGGATGATTTTATTCAGAAATGCGTGCAAGCCATGCATAATATTTACGGTGCTAATGGCCTACATATTTATCCGCAAGCGTCTTACTGGGATTGGCCATATACAGCTGACAAAACTTCACCACGCTTATTGCAAATAGACCGTGATTGGATCTGGTATAAAGAATGGTCGCGCTATGCCTGGAATTGCCATCGCGACAGGACCGACGAGATAAAATATTGGTCTGATCAGCTGGCAGGTAAATTTGGCTGCAGCGCTCAGCAGGGCAAAGATATCTTGAATGCTTATGAGCAGTCGGGAGAGATCTCGCCTAAGATTCTAAGACGTTTTGGTATCACAGATGGTAACCGCCAAACTATGACGTTGGGTATGCTGATGAGCGAATTGGTGAACCCCGAAAAATATGGTTTGTTCTCTTTGTTGTATAACTCAGAGGGCCCTGAAGGTGAGATGCTGAGCGAGTATGCCGAAAAGGAATGGAAGCACGAACCGCACAAAGGCGAAACACCTGTAAAAGTAGCCGACGATATTATTAAAGAGGGACATGCAGCGGTTGAAGCAATTGACAAGGCTGAATCAGGAATAACCAAAGATAAAGCCGAATATCTGCGCATTAAGAACGATATGTACTGTTATGATGCAATGGCTAATAACTATTCGGCAAAGGTAAAGGCCGCGTTATGGGTATTGCGGTATAAGTATTCGTCGGATATTGGCGATCTGGAGAAAGCTTTGCCTGAACTGGAATCCAGCCTGAAATATTACAAAGAACTTGTAAAGCTAACTCAAAACACTTACCTGTATGCCAACAGCATGCAGACTAAGCAGCGCAAGATCCCGGTTGGCGGAAACGATGGTAAGAACAAGACCTGGGTTGAGCTACAGCCTTATTATCAAAGAGAACTGGATAATTTTAAAAGAAATATCAGTCAGTTAAAGTCGCCGAAAGCGGCAACAGCAAAAGAGGGGGAAGTAAAACTTGTTGATGCAAATGTGAACTTGCAAAACAATGCCGGTTATAAGGTTGAAGCTGGCAGCCAAATATTTACAGATACAAGTGTAGTTATTAAAAACATTGCTAAAGAATTAATTGGCTTGAAGGGTGTAAGGTTCGCCAAAGCCGACCAGGTAAAAAATGGAACAGAGCTAAGTTTTACCTGCGATCGTCCGGTAAAAGTGATTGTGGGGTATTTCACTGCTAAAGGATCTGAATATTTGCAGGAACCTCAACTGGAAACTGATGCCAGTGCCAACGATTTTGGTCAGGCTGATGTGAAAATAGCTAACGCCGTACAAATAGTAGACATGCCGCCGGTGAATGTGCACACCTTTACTTTTAAAGCCGGGCATAACACATTGTCGTTAGGCAAAGGTGCGTGTTTGGTGCTGGGTTTTGTTGATGATGCGGTACATATCCCGGTTTATGATGCAGGTTTAAGTAATGAGGGTGCCGTTAAAGACTTGCGCTGGCTGTTTAACTAAGTGAGATGATGGAAATCAAAGAAATAGCATTGGTTAAATATTGTGCAATATTGCTGGTATTGGTGGCAAATGTATGTGCTGTTTTTGCGCAATCGCCTGATTTGAAACTCTGGTATAAACAGCCTGCTGTAAAATGGACTGATGCCTTGCCCATCGGTAATGGACGTTTAGGGGCAATGATATTTGGCGGTGCGGATACTGATCATATCCAATTTAACGAGCAAACTTTATGGACAGGCGAACCGCGTCATTATGAGCGCAAAGGAGCCGTAAAGTATCTGGATACAATTCGCCGGTTGGTTTTTGAAGGCAAGCAGGTGGAGGCAGAAGCAATAGCCCAGGTGCAATTTATGGGTATGAAAAGTCATGAACTTACTTACCCGGCCGATTCTGCGGATTGGGTGAAAAAAGTACGAAGTAATACCGCGCCATCTGCCGAAAATTTTAACGATAGAAATTGGAAAACCATCAAACTGCCATTGCAAAACGGATGGGAAACGCTTCCGGGTTTTGAAGGGCTGGATGGTTCAGTTTGGTTAAGGACTACCGTTGATATGCCTGCTAATTCGGTTGGCAAAAAGCAAGTATTGGTTATTGGCCGTGTGAGGGATATGGATTTTACATACATTAATGGTAAACTGATAGGCACTACAAATGGTACCACAAACCGCAAATATATTATCCCGGCAGGTTTGTTGCATCCCGGCAAAAATACCATTGCTATACAGGTAATCAACTTTTATGATAAAGGCGGCCTGACATCGGTTAAAGAAAAATTTGGTATTTATTCCAATGAGGAGGGAACAGGTAATGGTATACTGTTAAAGCCAAATTGGAAATACTGGATACAGGACGATAACCCGCCGGCTTATCCAAGATACAACGCCGACTATCAACCTTTTGGCGACATCTATCTGCAATTCCCCAACGCACCAGTAAATAATTACAGACGCGATCTGGATATTTCAAATGCAACCGCTCATGTTACTTATCAGCAAAATGGAGTTACTTATACCCGTGAGTACTTAGCCAGCGCTTCTGATCATGTCATTGCAATTCATATCTCGGCTGATAAACCGGGTAGTGTAACCTTTAAGGCACTGCTGAAAACACTGCAACGCACATACACTGTCAGGAAAATTGACGATCATACGCTGGCATTATCGCTAAAAGTGCATGATGGCGTATTGAGAGGGGTAAGTTATTTGCATGTCCAATCAGATGGGGGCAGGGTAAGCGTATCAGCCAATGGAATGAATGTGACTGGCGCAAACAATGCTACGCTATACCTGGCGGCTGCAACCAATTATAAGAATTACCACGATGTTGCGGGTAACCCGGCAGCGATCTGCAAGAAGAATATTGCCGCTATTTCAGGCAAAAGCTATAAGACTATCCAGTCAGCGCATATTAAGGACTATCAAAGCTACTTCAATACTTTTTCTATTGATCTGGGTAAAGGTGTCAATTCTAATCTGCCTACAGATGAGCGCATATTGAAGTTTGTTCACACACCCGATCCAGCATTAATAAGTTTATATACTCAATATGGTCGTTACCTACTTATTTCATCCTCCAGGCCGGGTAACGGGCCTGCTAATCTGCAGGGTTTATGGAACGATCTGCTTACACCACCATGGGGCAGCAAATTTACCACCAATATTAATCTTGAAATGAATTACTGGCCTGCCGAGGAGTTAAATCTTTCGGCTTGCAGTGAACCTTTTTTCAGTATTGTTGATGACTTGTCTAAAACCGGAAAATTATCCGCTAAAGAGCATTACGGTGCACCAGGATGGGTTTTGCATCACAATACAGACCTGTGGCGCGGTACGGCCCCGGTGAATTCATCAACTCATGGTATTTGGATAAGCGGCGGCGCGTGGCTTTGTCACCAGTTATGGGAACATTATCTGTATACCCATGACGAGGCCTTTTTGAAGAATCGTGCGTATCCCGAAATGCGGAGTGCTGCCGAGTTCTTTGTTCATTTCCTGATAAAAGATCCAAAAACAGGTTATTTGATCAGCACACCATCTAACTCCCCTGAGCATGGCGGACTGGTAGCAGGACCAACGATGGATCACCAGATCATACGTGATCTGTTTAAGAATTGTATAGCTGCATCAACGGTATTGGGTATCGATAAACAATTTGCCGATACGTTGAAAGAAAAATACAGCCAGATCGCTCCCAACAAGATCGGGAAATACGGTCAGTTACAGGAGTGGATGGAAGACAAAGATGACACCACAGATACGCACCGGCATATATCGCATTTATGGGGTGTTTATCCGGGAACAGACATTACCTGGAAAACGCCTGATCTGATGAAAGCCGCCGAAGTATCGATGAAATACCGGGGTGATGAGGGAACAGGGTGGAGCATCGCCTGGAAAGTAAATGTATGGGCACGCATGCACGAAGGCGACCACGCTTATAAGTTATTCACCAAGCTGCTGTCACCTGCTGATGTTTCTTCCGGTAAAGAAAAAGGCGGCGTTTATCATAACCTGTTCGATGCACATCCTCCATTCCAGATCGATGGGAATTTTGGGGGTGCTGCCGGACTTGCCGAAATGCTTTTGCAAAGCCAGGGCGATGACATTGAATTATTGCCCGCATTACCCTCTGCATTGCCCAATGGCGATATAAAAGGTATTTGCGCACGAGGTGGTTTTGTCCTCAATTTCAATTGGAAGGATGGCAAATTACAGCAAGTAAAAATGCTTTCTAAAGCAGGCGAAGTATGCAAGCTGCAATATCATGGTCAAAGCATTTCATTCAACACCCAAAAGGGAAAGACCTATCACTTTGATGGCACATTGAAGCAAATACAGGAATGAAGGCGGTAGACAAGTGTAATATAAGAAATGGTATTTACCGGTTGAAAATTCAGCCGGTATTTCTGCTTTTTATATGCCTGCTTACTATTACCTCGGTATCTGCACAACAATCTATCCGAAAAGAGGTATCGCTCGACAACCATTGGCGCACTATAGCCGATGATCATAATAAAAATGCTTTCGATGGTTTTGAGAAAGCCGGCTTCCCGGATAAAAACTGGATAACGGTAGATGTTCCGCATAATTGGGATACTTATGGAGGGTACAGGCGCTTAAAACACGGAAATAAGCATGGTTATGCCTGGTACAGAAAGAAATTTAATGTCGCGCCTGAGAAACCAGGCAAAAGATATTTCCTGTACTTTGAAGGCGTTGGTTCTTATGCCACCGTTTGGCTTAACGGCAAACAGGTAGGTTATCATGCAGGAGGGCGTACCACGTTTACCCTTGACGTAACCGATGTTATCAAGCCGGGTAAATGTAATCTGCTGTGTGTGCGTGCAGACCATCCGGCTTTTATAAGGGATTTGCCCTGGGTATGCGGGGGATGCTCAGATGAAGTTGGTTTTTCAGAAGGTTCACAACCTATGGGTATTTTCAGGCCGGTGCATCTTATCATAACTAACCCCACACGCATTGAACCTTTCGGTGTGCACATCTGGAATGACACTACTGTTTCCGAAAGATCAGCCACATTAAGCCTGGAAACAGAAGTAAAAAAATAAGGTGCTAAGACTGATCAAATATCAGTCATTAATAAGCTGATCGATGCCAATGGTCATTTAGTTGCCCAAGCCCGGTCTAATGCATCCTTGAATGCAAGAGCTTCAACAGTGATCAAACAAATTCTGCCCAATGTAAAAGGAATACACCTTTGGTCGCTGGAGAACCCATATTTGTATACGATCTTATCACAGGTTTTGGTTAATGGTAAGGTAACAGATCAAACCTCAACTCCTTATGGTGTGCGCTGGATAAGCTGGCCCGTTGGTCGCAACAACGGCGATAACCGCTTTTACCTGAACGGTAAGCCGGTTTTTATTAATGGCATTGCAGAATACGAGCATTTGATGGGAAATAGCCAGGCTTTTAGTCACCAGGAAATAAGGGCGCGTGTAATGCAGGTTAGGGCAGCGGGTTTTAATGCTTTTCGCGATGCGCATCAGCCTCATAACCTTGAATATCAGAAATACTGGGACAAACTTGGCCTGTTGTGGTGGCCGCAATATTCAGCGCATATATGGTTTGATACGCCTGAATTCAGGAATAATTTCAAGACTTTATTAAGGGATTGGATAAAAGAACGCCGTAACAGTCCGTCGGTAATCTTATGGGGATTGCAGAACGAGAGCAAGCTACCCGAAGACTTTGCTAAAGAGTGTTCCGATATTATCCGTAGTCTTGATCCTACAGCATCGACACAAAGAAAAATAGTAACCTGCAATGGCGGAAAAGGTACCGATTGGGATGTGCCTCAAAACTGGACGGGTACGTATGGAGGTGATCCGCAGACCTATGCCCAGGATGTTCAAAAACAGGTTTTGGTTGGCGAATATGGCGCATGGCGCAGCCTGGGTTTGCATACCGAAGGGCCGTTTATACAAAATGGGCCTTTAAGCGAAGACCGCATGTGCCAGTTGCTGGAAACAAAAGTGTGTTTAGCCGAATCGGTAAAAGATAAGGTAGCAGGACAGTTTAACTGGCTCTTATACTCGCACGAGAACCCTGGCCGGGTACAGGGCGGCGAAGGTTTACGCGAGATCGACCGCATAGGGCCTATTAACTATAAGGGCTTATTTACCCCATGGGGGCAGCCTTTGGATGCGTTCTATATGTACCGGGCAAATTATGCACCGAAGGACAAAGAGCCGATGGTTTATATCGTATCACATACGTGGCCAAACCGCTGGCTTAAACCGGGTATAAAGGATATTATCAATGTTTATTCCAATTGCGATGAGGTAGAATTGTTCAATGATGCTGATCATAGTTCATTGGGTAAAAGATCAAGACAGGGTATTGGAACGCATTTTCAATGGAATGGTGTGGATATCAAATACAATGTACTGTATGCTATTGGTTATGTAAATGGCAAAGCGGTTGCAAAGGATTATATCGTTTTAAACCATCTGCCAGCTGCACCGCATCTGAAATCTCTTATAGAAACTAATTCGCAGATACTTAAACCGGCTGCCGGGTACAAATATATGTACAGGGTAAATTGCGGCGGACCTGAATATAAAGATACAAGAGGTAATACCTGGATGGCGGATGTTCATCAAAACGGCTATAAGGATTGGGGGGCTGTTTCATGGACAGATGACTATCCGGGTTTACCTTCTTTTTTTGCCAGTCAGCAACGAACATTTGACCCCGTTCAGGAAACAGCAGATAGCAAACTGTTTCAGTCTTTCCGTTACGGAATGAACAAATTGAAGTATGAGTTTCCTGTCTCCAATGGCGATTATCGGGTAGAGTTATACTTTATCGAGCCCTGGTATGGCACGGGTGGCGGAATGAATTGTACAGGTTGGCGGCAATTTGATATTGCTGTTAATGGCAATACTGTTATTAAAAAACTGGATATATGGAAAGAAACAGGTTATAACCATGCATTGAAAAAGGTGGTGAATGTACACGTGACAGACAGACAGTTGACTATTTCTTTTCCGCATGAGGCCGCAGGCGAAGTGATCATCTCAGCTATTGCCATTGCTACGCTCAATCAAAAAGCAGTACCTGCCCCTTCATCACCGGGAATAATAAGTGATCTTAAAATTTCAGGTAAAGACGCAGCCAAATGGTCGGTTCAATCATGGATGGATATTGGTGATCAGGCTTTTGCTAATTCACAAATACGTTTTAGTCAATTACCACCTATGTTGTACGGTGCTGATTGGATAAAAACACCGGAGCAAATGATCGGTGATGAGGCGACATTCAAGCTAAATTCAGCAGGCGATGTATTTGTGGCCATAAGTTCCAAACCGAACGAATTCCCTGAATGGTTAAAGGATTATTCTCCGGCCGGTTCTTCTATTCAAACGGATGAGAATGGCGGCAGTATGCTAACCGTATATAAGAAACGATTCTTAGCAGGTGCTACCGTAAAAATAGAAAACAAGGATAAGTGTATTATAGCTGTATTGCCAATCTCTACGCTTGCTCCGGCAACGGATCTTCGGCCGGTTGTAAGTATAAAAGCAACATCTGCTGAATTGCACGGAAGTGGGGTTATTCGTGATACAATTGGAAGTAAAAGCGTACTTCGGTTGAATGCAAATGGCGGCGAAATAATCTTCGCTATTGCGCCAGGCGTAGGCGATAAGTACGATCTGCGCTTTAAATATTACAATCCGAGCGGGAAAACGCTTACTGCTAAAATGGAGCTAAGGGCCGCCGACGGCACACTGATGAAGCAGGAAACATTACAGTTTAAGTCAACGAAAAAAGGCAAATCGGGTACTGTTGCCACCGATACGGGAACCAGCATTAATGCAGGAAATTATAAGGTTACTTTAAAGGCAGTCGATGCCGAAGGGTTAATGATATCAGGACTGGAAATGCAATAAATTATAAATGATGATCAGACGATTATATCTTTTGCTGTTATTATTTCCCGTGCTGGTTTCTGCCCAGGTAAAAGTTAATAAGCTTACTTTTGAGTATAAAGCCGATCCATTGGGTGTTCAAACTCTCACCCCAAAACTTAGCTGGATATTGCAATCTGATCAGCGCAATGTAATACAAACGGCTTACCGGGTATTAGTCGCCGACGATTCTACCAAACTGAACCAGGGAGTAGGCAATATCTGGGATTCAAAGCGGGTAAGTTCATCTGCATCAATACAAGTCGTTTATGCCGGGAAGACCTTGCAGTCGACTAAAACCTACTATTGGAAAGTAATGGTTTGGGATAATCATGGGCATGCTTCAGTTTGGAGCAGTATTGCCAAATGGCAAATGGGTATAGTTAAACCTACAGATTGGAAAGGTGCAAAATGGATAGCCTATAACCAGATGCCCGATTCCATGCGAATTGTGCCTTTTATCCACGGCAAAGGGCCTAAGAAACTGGGATATGCCAATGATACTTTGCCATTGTTACGCAAAGCATTCAACGTTAGCAAACCACTCAAAAAGGCTACGATGTATATCAGCGGGCTTGGCCATTTTGAATTGAGTATCAATGGCGGTAAAACCGGCGATCATTTCCTCGATCCGGGATGGACGCAGTATGATAAACAGGTGCTTTATGTTCCTTTTGATGTTACCAAACAACTTAAGCAGGGCCGGAATGCCATCGGTGTAATGCTGGGTAATGGGTTCTATTACATTCCGAGAGATAAACGTTACCGCAAGCTAACTGGCGCGTACGGTTATCCTAAAATGATTTGTCGCTTGGTGTTAG
>JBQCEA010000084.1:0-3355 GCA_051960695.1 Mucilaginibacter sp.
GCTTCTGTTAATTATGTGGGTAACACATCGCTTGTAGTAGGTATCCGCGTGGAATCTGAAAACATAAAAAGCAACGTCATATCGCACACCAATACCAGCTATTTTACTATGGTTGCCAAGGATGAAAATAACCAGCCTGTACAAGTGCCCGGACTAATATTAGAAAACCGCGACCAGCTAAGGCGTTTTATTGAGGCCAGGCAGCGGAGACAGCTCAAACAAAATTACAAACGGGAAGCCGACGGTATAGTAATGCCGGATAATGAAGAGGAATGTATACAAATGCTTGCAGGTGAGCGCTGTGTAATTTCTGGTTAAGCCGTATCGATAAGCTCTTATTTATCTGTTTTTTAGAGAGTCGGGAAGGCCCATAACTAAAACATTTAATTGATTTTGTGGTTGTTATGATAAAATATCATCAACCATGAAAAAAATAATTGCATTAATGTTAGCATGCACATTTGCAGCAGCATCATTTGCCCAAACCGTAGCCAAGAAAGAAACGAAGGTGAGAAGAACATCCTCTCTTTCAGAAAAGGTGCATAACACTTTTCATAAACACAAACATTACAATGGATATAAGGTAAAAAGTGTTAAAAAAGTAGATAAAAAAGTAAGTTAACTTATAAAACACATAGCAATGTTAAACAAAAAGAGAGATGTCTTCCATCTCTCTTTTTGTTTATAAAAAGCCGGGTCGAAAACTCTTTTGTAAAAATTACATGAAGTATTTGCAACTTTTGAAAATGTAATTTATAAATTAGTAAGCCCCAATTATAGTGTAAACCAAACACCAATCCCTGATGAGAAATTTTCTACGCCCCTGGCTTGTCCTTTTTTTGCTTAGTGCGGTTTTTTATACTGCTAACGCCCAAAATTCTATTGGTATTTTTGATGGCCAGTTAGATATCGGCCCTGTTAAGCATGCCGGCAGCGCTGTTTATAATAGCAAGTCGCAACGGTATGTGCTCACAGGCTCAGGAACCAATGTTTGGGCTACGCATGATGAGTTTCATTATGTGTGGAAGAAAATGAAAGGCGATTTTATTCTGCGCGCTAATGTTGCTTTTCTTGGGAAGGGGGTTGAAGAACATCGGAAAATCGGCTGGATGGTACGTTCTTCGCTTGACACTAATTCCATGCATGTTAGTGCAGTGGTTCATGGCAATGGATTGACTTCATTGCAATTCAGACGCAAAGTCAGCGGTGTTACAGAAGAAAAACAATTCAAACTTTCGGGTGCTGATGTGATCCAGCTTGAGCGCAAGGATGGTGTATACATTATGTCGGTAGCACAGAAGGGCGAAACTTTTGTGAGTGAAAAGCTCAATGATGTTGATTTGGGCGACGATATATACGTAGGGCTGTTTATTTGCGCCCATAATCCAAATGTGGTTGAAAAGGCTACCTTTAATAATGTACGTATTGTTGAACCGGCTCCTAAAAGCCTAGTGCCTTATCGGAGTTATATCGGGAGCAGCATTGAAATACTCGATCTTGCCGATCAGAACAGCAGGATCATCTACCAAATACCAACGTCGTTGCAAGCGCCTAACTGGACCCGTGATGGTAAGTCGCTTATCTACAATAAGGACGGTATCTTGTATAATTTCAACTTAGCTAAAGGTATACCGACAGCTATTAATACTGGCGTTGCCAATCATAACAATAATGACCATGTGATCTCATTTAATGGTAAGATGCTGGCGGTTAGCAGTGGTAACGGCGAAAATGGCGCATCGTTAGGTTTCACCGTGCCTATAGGCGGAGGTAAGGCAAAGCAGATCACACCTACAGGCCCGTCTTACATGCACGGCTGGTCGCCGGATGGTAAGTATATTGTTTTTTGCGGTGACCGGAATGGTGAATATGATGTATACCGGATACCTTCAAGTGGCGGTCCGGAAGTGCGTTTAACTAATGCCCCGGGGTTAGATGATGGTCCGGAGTATAGTCCTGATGGCAAGTATATCTATTTCAACTCAGTCCGCAGTGGGTTGATGCAAGTATGGCGTATGAAAGCTGATGGCAGCGAACAAACGCAATTAACCAATGACGACTATAACAACTGGTTTCCGCATATATCGCCTGATGGTAAATGGATCGTTTTCATAACCTTTTTAAAGGATGAAGTTTCTCCCGGCGACCATCCATTTTATAAGCATGTTTATTTAAGGGTAATGCCTGTGGGCGGTGGTCCTGCCAAAGTAGTAGCTTATTTGTATGGTGGCCAGGGCACCATCAATACACCGTCATGGGCGCCGGACAGCAAACACCTGGCGTTTGTAAGCAATTCTCAATTGCTGTTCCCGGCGTTCCCGATAGGGAAGTAATATAACAGAATAAGTGACCAAAGCAATCAATTAAAACCAAAATAAAATGAGTACTTCACGCAGACAATTCATTAAAAATACAGCCATTGTGGCTGCAGGTGCGGCCTTGCTGCCTAAAACCGATTTATTTGCTTCACCTAAAAAGATAGAAAGGCTTGGCGTACAGCTGTATTCAGTAAGGGATGCCATGAGCAAAGATCCTAAAGGTTCGCTTCAAAAACTTGCGGACATGGGATATATCCATGTGGAACATGCTAATTATATCGACCGTAAATTTTATGGCTATTCAGCAAAGGATTTCAAAAAATTGCTGAACGATATGAACCTGCAAATGCCAAGCGGCCATGTTGTAATGACTGCTCATGACTGGGATGATTCGAAAAATGATTTTACGGATAAATGGAAATATACTGTTGAAGATGCTGCCGAAGTTGGGCAACGCTACCTGATAAGCCCATGGCTGGATGAAAGTCTGCGCCATGATAACGATAAACTGAAGAAATTTATGGATCAGTTTAACAAATGCGGTGAATTATGTAAGAAATCCGGAGTACAATTCGGTTACCACAATCACAACTTTGAGTTCAAAACTAAGGTTGGCGATCAAACACTTTACGACTATATCCTTGCTAATACGGACAAAGATCTTGTTGCCCAGCAAATGGATATAGGTAATATGCTGGGTGCAGGCGGGGTAGCCTTAGATCTGATTAAAAAATATCCCGGTCGTTTTGAATTAATTCACGTTAAGGATGAAAAAAAACCCAATTAAAAAGAAGGTATGGATGGCTACGATAGCACAATACTCGGTCAGGGTGTGATGCCAGTGCATGAAATAGTGAAGGCCGCCAGAAAAACAGGCGGTACCTCGCAGTTTATTATAGAACAGGAATCGTATCAGGGCAAAGACCCATTCGACTGTGTAAAAATTGATTTACAAACAATGAAAAAATGGGGTTTTTAACCCCATTTTTGCTTATTTTACCTGAAAGTTAATAATTAGATACTAAGGGTTAGTGAAC
>JBQCEA010000085.1:0-3164 GCA_051960695.1 Mucilaginibacter sp.
CTATTTGCGCCAGCTTATTCTGCTAAAGATCAACCGGAAGATACGCCGTCGATTCTTCGTCATGCTAACTCAAAAAGTCGGTGGACTGGATGCCGGAAATAGCTTTGGGCTTTCCGATTGGGCTAAACGGTCATACCATGAAATAAGCCTGATGCAGAACGGACTCTCACAACTGTTATCAACGTTGATCTCGGAGGGCTCTTTACTCTTCATCTTGTTGGGCGCAGTGGTTTATGCGTATCCGGTGGCGGGCTTCTTTCTGTTGGCTTATATTTTATCACAGGCCCTGTTTGCAGTCTTTTGTTCTCCCAATTTACTGTACGGGCTATCGGTTATCCGTCAAAAGTCGGCGCATGTGGAAAAGTCCGTGACTGCAGCGCTATTCCTGAAAGGGGATAACCTCCGCAACACGCTCGTCAAAGAAATGGAACATCTGGCAGTGGCAGAGCGGCAAGCTCTGCAGTTAAGCAGGTATGGTCTTTTACAGGAGATTCTTGGAGCCGTCACTGTTGTCATCATTTTTGGAATAACTGCCTACCAGGTATATGAACTGCGAATGTCTTACCCGTCGCTGATGCTGGTAGTCATCTTAAGTTATGTCGTTGCGTCGATGATGCCCAGACTCTGCAATGCCTATCAGGCATTTGCAGAAGGTGCCGATGCCTTTATTCAATTCAAGCTGCGAACATCGCACTGATACCCACTTTTTGTAAAGCTGCCCCGGCTTTCATTTAAAATAACAGCCCCTCTCACGGTTATAACCCGCGTTAACTTTTCGGCGGCCATTTGCTCGTGTTCATTAAAATTTTGAGGTCATGATTTTAAGGTATAGCGAAAAACTCTATGAAGATCTGGAAAGTGCATTAGCCATGATTAAGCTCAGGAAAGACCGCCGTTTTAAACATCTGGAAGAGTCAGTTAGAATCGCTATGCAATATTTTACGAAGCTGCGCGAATTTTTTAAAACCAATCCGCCTTTAGAAAAGAACGATCAGATCCGCTTCTTTAAGGAAGTAAAACCAAAATTCAAATGCCTGGTGTTATTCCACCAGCAAGTGCTGTCCCTGGAAAGCCGTAAACCGGTCGGAAATAAGGACCTGATAACCGCTTATTACCTGGATGAGCTGAAAGTATTAACCCACTATTTTGAATCACATCTGGATTTTTATCGGTACACGCGCCTGGGTTTAACCGACCTGGATGAAAAATATTTTTTGCCTGGTCAATTTGAGCCACAGTTACTGGTGGATGGAAGCGTTTTAGATGGCGATCCGTTATTCACGACGAGCCATGACCATGTACTGGCGCAGATCATGGCCAACGAACTGATCCTGGTGTATTTGGAAAAAGCCATTTTAGAATTAAACCAAAAAGCGGAAATGGATTTATCCTCATTCATCGAGGAGGAAATGGTGACCTGGACGCAAACGAATACGGCTTTGGCTGAATTGATTTATGCCTTGAAGGAAACCAGGGCCCTGAATCATGGTAAGCTGTCCATAGCGAGGATCACCGCCTATGTCGAAAAGATATTCCATGCCGAACTGGGCAATATCTCCGATACCTGGAACTATATCTGTGGGCGGGCGGGTAAGACGATCTATCTCGATGAGATGAAGAAGGCCGTTTTGGAGCGGATGGCCGCAAAATTCAAATAATTCGTATATTTGTAAGGTTCCCCCGATTTTCATGACTATAGATTTAAAGACCAGGTTACGCATCGAAAAGTCCCTAAACTGCTCCGGTGAGTTGTTTGGCGGCGATCAGGTCATGCAGGTCAAAAATAAAGATTATTACGTGGAAAATTTTCCGCTGGATGGGGATGCTCCGAAGCAATTTATACGCCTCTATCATTTCCGTTAGGATAGCGGGATCCGAAGGGTGAACCCGAAAACATGGATTCCGTTCATTGCCAAGACGGCTGAAAAATGGTATCCGCATGAGTCCGTCATAGAATATATGATCAATCGCGTCGGCGAAACCCTGGGGATTGCGATGAACGAGGTCATGTTATGCCGGATAAACGGCCAGATCCGTTTTTTGAGCCGATATTTTTTAAGGAGAGATGAGTCCCTGATCCATGGCGCTGAAATTTGCGGGGAGTTCCTGGAGGATATGGAAATGGCTAAGCAGATCGCGGACGAAAAAAAATCGGCAAGGGAACTGTTTACTTTTGAATTTATCGCGGAAGCTGTTAAAGCGATTTTCCCAGGCAACTATGAAGCGATCCTGTTGGATCTTGTCTGGATGCTGGCTTTTGATGCGCTTGTCGGGAATAATGACCGGCATTTTTACAATTGGGGGATCATCGCCCATAAGAAGAAATCAAATCAGTTGCCGAGATTTGCACCGGTGTATGATTCAGCCAGGGGCTTGCTTTGGAATGTGAGCGATGAGAACATTGGCAAGTGGTTGAAAATGCAGCAGTCAGGTGGAATGCATATAGCGAGATATATCAACGATGCCTGCCCCCGCATCAGCGTGGAAGGGGACAAGGAGATCGGCCATTTTGCCTTAATGGCATTTTTAAAAGCACGAAAGCCTGCATACCGGGAAACAATAGACGGCCTGGCTTCGTTAGATAGTGAGTTGGCAGCCTTAACGATGCTGGAGAAAGAATTTTATTCTTTTTTTAACCAGACAAGGCGGGAGCTGACGGGTTATATTATTAGGGAGAGATTTAAAAAAATTAGGGAGGTATAGTATGTTAAGTGTATTTAAACGATTGTTTGCCAAAAATAACGAGCAGGCTGAATTCCATCTTCCTGCAAATGAGAACGCCACCTTTGAATTGAAAGTGGACAATATTGTGATTGGCATACTGCATTGTGAAAAAGGCTCCTGGGAATTTCATTATACCGACGAGTTTAAAAAACATGCAAATGAATATAACCGCATCGTAGGTTTTTCCGATCTGGATAAAGTTTATAAGAATGACGTTTTGTGGCCTTTCTTCCAGACTCGGATTCCGGGTTTAAAGCAGCCGGCCGTGCAGGAAATTTTGGAAAAGGAAAAGATAAATGAAACCAACGAGGTTGAGTTGTTGAAGCGCTTTGGTAAAAAGACGATTTCGAATCCATACGAGCTGGATTTGGTATAAAAAAATTCTATAACAATAAAAAAGGGGCTTGCTGTTTTCAGCAAGCCCCTTTTTTATTGCACCT
>JBQCEA010000086.1:0-12472 GCA_051960695.1 Mucilaginibacter sp.
CT
This sequence comes from Mucilaginibacter sp., assembly GCA_051960695.1. Lineage (GTDB taxonomy): Bacteria > Bacteroidota > Bacteroidia > Sphingobacteriales > Sphingobacteriaceae > Mucilaginibacter. The sequence continues at coordinate 3 of JBQCEA010000086.1, forward strand.
GGAAGCACAATTGAAAGAAGCAACTAAATATGATGCCAGTGAAAAGATCGTATTAAGTAAGGGCAGGATTGCCGCGTTCATGGATTTGGTACACCAGATACAGGATTTAAAATTACCTAATGATAATAAACTCGCCCGATCACAAGGCCAAAGCCCATGGTACAAAATGATCGCCAAGTATTTTAAACATGGCGATAAAGAGATTTCTATCGACACCGCTCATAATTACTTCCCGGCTAATAAAGATGACAAACCAGCCAAGTATATCAATATCAACGAAGAAGATAAGCTTTTCAAAATAGTCCCTAAAGACAAGCAATAGCGTTTTCCCTTCAAATCTGACCAAACGCTACCATTGGTCATTCATTTCGCCCTATTACCCCCGACTTTTGAACTATTGCGTTCAAGGGAATCCAAATGATCGTTCCCTCGAACCGGTTTAATTATTAATCGAAAACACGGAGGGCAGAATGAATTTAGAGATCATCACCAAAGAAGATTTAAGAGAGTTTGAAAGCAGGCTGTTAACAGAGATTAAAAAGCTTGTGCAACTCGACGGGCAGGGCGTGTCCAAGAAATGGCTGAAAAGCAACGAGGTCAGGAAACTGCTGAAGATATCGCCCGGCACTTTACAAAACCTGCGCATCAATGGCACACTGAGCTTTACCCGCATAGGCAGTATCATCTACTATAAGCTGGAAGACATCAACAAACTGCTGGAAGGAGGCGTCAAATGAAGACAGCCCTTTCAACACCGGCGCTTGCCGGTTACACGAAACTGTTGCGCTACATGAATAAGGACATACGGCTGAATGCAACGCATATCAGCCTGTTCACCGGGCTGTTCGTCCACTGGCGACGAAGCGGCTTTATCAGTCCTTTTCCCATTACACGCAAGACACTGATGGCTTACAGCAAAATTGCATCGATAGCGACTTACCATAAGTGCATTAGAGAACTGGATGCTTGTGGCTACATCAGCTACCAACCGTCTTACCATCCCAAGCTCGGCAGCCAAGTTTACTGGCCTGCAGACTGGCAAATCTTAAGATCATGATAAAAAGAGATATCTCTATATCGGCCGATCTATGGATCAACCTATCGGGATATCTTGTGTCCTTCCGCGAAAGCGGGGGGAGCGAGCGGAAGTCGGGCACACCCGACTTTTTCCGCTCGCCCTGCGGGGCTAAGGCGGTTTTGCGTATACCAATGGTATACTTTGCCCCCCGCTTTATGCTATTAAATAGGAAATCAGTATACCTGGCGGTATACCGGACAATGCAAATGTGTGAATGATGGCGACAAATGAAAATAACAAGACGATACGGTTTTCAGAGAAAACGGATAACAAACTGCAAGCGATCGCCAATAAATGCGGCCTGTCAAAGCTGGATCTGTTTACCTACATGGTAGATTATTTCTATAAGACCAAGAAAGATCCAAGAGATCTGAACGATGACCTGCTAAAGAATGCGATCAATCGTAAGACCGATAATATCGTGGCATTTATCAAAACGCAGGAACAAGACTTATTGATACCAATCAAGAAAGACTGTGAAAGGTTGGGTACATCGCAAAGGCAGATCGTTGAATATTTCAACAAACAGATCATTGCTCATAATAAACAGCAAAAGGAATCTTACGATGGTCAGGTGATATCTATTGGTAAGGTTGTTGATTACCTGAGTAAGATGGATACCGCTCAGCTTGATAAGAACAAATTAAAAAAACGTTTCAGCGGTATCCTGGAACATTACATGACCGAACGGGAAAAGATGACCATGCTTAGTAAGCAAGCAGATAAAGAGGAACTAATGCGTTTTACCAGGGAACAAGTGAATAATTTGTAGATGATAACATGCAAGAAGCATCTACAGTTTAAGGAATATCTATTATGCATATCAATATCACGAAGAGCGAGACCGGCAACAACAAAGGCAGCAGCAGCCAGTTGGTCGCCTATCTGGAAAAGGAAAACCGGCTGGCTGAAAAGCTTGATCAATACCATCAGCCGGAATATTGGTTCAGTCATGATCGGAATAACATTCAGCCTTACGAAGTGAGGCAAAGCATCGATAATAACGTGGCTAAGCTTTCAAAGGATGATGCCAAGTTCTTCCTGATCAATATCAGTCCGAGCGAAAAGGAGTTGCTGTATCTGAAGGAACAATATCGAACAGAAGGCGCAAAAGCTTACCTGAAAGATTATGCTAATTCAGTTATGGATACTTATGCTAAGAACTTCAAGCGTAGTGGTATAGATGGCGGCAAAGACTTGGTTTATTTCGGCAAGCTGGAGCAGAACCGTTACTATTCTTATAAAGACCTGGAGGTACGCAAAGGTAGAGCAGTAAAAGGCGATATTAAACCTGGTGAACATATGCACATTCAAATCATCGTTAGCCGCAAGGATGCGAGCAATAGCATTAAACTAAGCCCGCTCAATAATTCGAAAGGAAAAAATGCTGCCCATAGCCAGAAGGTTGGACAATTTGACCGGGTTGCTTTTAAGCAATTATCCGAAGCTTTATTTGATAAGATGTTCGATTATGACCGGGAGGTCAAAGAATCCTTTAAGTATGCCAATACGCTTAAGCATGGTACTTATGAACAAAAGGCGGAAGTGAAAGAGCAACAGCGTAAGCAACAGGCTAGTAAAGTTGCTATTGAGCAAGGCCACAGCTATGGTGCCGGGCTGATAGACGCTCTATTAAAAAGGGGGCAATCTATGGGCGGCGTACCGCCACAGGATGACAGCCACCAACGAAGGAGAAAAAGAGGCCGCGGCTATGGTCGTAATAACGATCAGAGCCAAGGATATTCCATGTGATTATAGGAAATCATGCAGCTGCGGCAAGTTGCTGCATTGCACAACGCGCTCTGCGCCGCGTTCCATTTCGCAGCCAGCCTCGCCGCACGCAGGCAAGTATTCGTTCCTCATACACGCCTGCTTTTCCAGCACACATAATAGCATACGGTCACCGCACCGCCGTCACAAAGATACCCGCGCAGGGAAATCGTCAAGGGTACATAAACAACGGCTATCGCCGTTGCCCTTGACAATTTCCCTGCTTACGGCTCCGGTTGTTTAAGCGGTGCAATGCCCCCATGTGTGCAGCAGACACTAAAACGGGTCGAGCCAGTCACAGGCTTTACAAGCCCCTTTTGACAAAGGAAGATACTGTAAATCTGTGTACGCCTAAGTCTTTACCTATTGCTGTATAAGATTTATTTTTCTGAAGAAGGCTTCTTATTTTAGCTTCTTTACCTGATAGTTTCAAGTAAGATGATTTGCTACCCTTTGGTCGTCCCAATTTTTGACCCTCTGCTTTTCTACGTGCCAAGGCTTCTTTAGTACGCTGGGAAATTAGGTTTCGCTCAATTTCGGCAGAAAGACCGAAAGCAAACGCTAATACTTTCGAATTAATATTATTGCCCAGCTCATATCTTTCTTTAATGGTATATACTTGAATGTCTTTTTCCATACAGTCGTGTAGTATCTTCATTATTTGCATTAGGTTTCGTCCCATTCGAGATAATTCTGTTACAATTAATTGATCGCCTTTTTTCATCCTATTTAACAGTTTGCCGAATTTCCTGTCACTCAATTTTCTTGTCGAACTAATAGTTTCCTCGATCCATTTGTCAATGATTAGTGTCTTTTCCGTAGCATAGTTTTCGATTTCGAATCTTTGATTGGCTAGCGTTTGTTTCTCACTGCTAACCCTTATATAGCCGTATGTCATTTTAGAAAGTAATAAGTTGTTAGATGTGTAAATATGGTTTTTAGTGAGGATAAAATAATAGGGCATATAAAATAGCCAACTGGAGGCCATTCAGCCATGAGAAAACAGATTGGTTCGATCCAGAGTGGATGTTTGGAATTAAAGGATTTGATATTGTTATCGGCAATCCACCTTATGTTGATGTCAAAAACTTGCCAAAGGATCGCGTCAAATTTTACTTCAATAATTACCAAACTACTGAAAACAGGATTAATTTATATTCCATTTTTATAGAAAAGGGACTTTCGTTACTCGACCATAACGGAATTCTAGCATTTATCAATCCTAACTCGATTTTAGTTAATGAATCTTATAAAAAGATTAGAAATCTAATAATTGATCATGTGAAAAAGCTAATTAAGCTTCCAGACTCTATTTTTAAGGAAGCTATTGTAGAAACCATTTTATTGTTTGTTTCTAGCAAAGCAGACGATAGTGAAGTATTGGGTAAAACATTTAAAAGAATCGATAAGCTTAATTTTGAAACAATTGAATTTGATAGATTCGCCAAAAATCGTTGGAAAGAAGATTCTGAAGTAAGATTCAATATATTTTCTGACAGCGTTACCAATAATCTTATTTCAAAGATAGAAGCGAACGCCACTCCTCTAAGTACTTTAGTGGACTTTTCACTCGGGATAACGCCATATGACAGTTATAAGGGTCACAATAAAGAGTTAATAGAAGGTCGAAGTTTTCATTCTAAAACAAAAGATACTTTAGAACATGTACCATTAATCTCAGGAAAAAATATTCACCATTATTACATTACTGATGATGTTAATGAATATTTAAAATATGGCTCCTGGCTAGGAGCGCCAAGAGAACGAAAATTTTTTGAAGAACCTAAAATTATTATAAGACAGATTTTAGCTGGACAAGATCTGCGAATAGTCGCGGGTTACTCTGAAGGGCCACATTATTTTACTCAGATTGGATTTTCTATGATATCTAAAGCATCGAACGTAAGTTTGTTGAAATATTTAACAGCAATTTTAAATTCTAAGCTGATGAGTTATTATCACAAAGAAAAATATCTAGATAAAGAAAAGAAGGTCTTTCAAAAAATATTAATAGCAAATAGTAAAACTCTACCAATCAAAATAGAGTTTAAGGCAGAACTGGTTTCTTTAGTAGATAAAATCTTAGATTGTGTAACCAATCTTGATTTTGAACCAATAGAACCGATTATGCGAAAAATAGACTTACTTGTTTATAAAATTTACAAATTAACAGTTGAAGAAGTACTCTTAATTGATAATATGTCTTCTGAAACAATTCTTTTGCAATAACATTGTTGGTGTATGCATTTAGAACCAATGGCTAACTAAATTTAAAGCCATTTGTAGTTCATCCTTCATCTTGAACAAGCCATCTACTGTTATTTCTGCATTTCTTGGAAAGGTTTTTTCTTCCTTTATTTGGGAAAATACTTGAGTGATTCTCTCCATTAAATTATTTTTGCCAATCCCAGATTTATGAAATTCCTCATGAAAATAAATTTCACAAATCATCAAATTCATAGCCAGTTCCAGACAGATTAAAGCATTCATCGCCCATTCTGAAACATTATTTAAATCCTCTCTTATGTGAGTGGTAAGTTTGTTGATAGCTATAAAGGTATGTTCTACCTTCTTCGTAACATTTATCAACGGGAGCTTCTTTATGTAAGTCGTTTTTACTTGTGCAAATGCCCTCCCACCTGATTCTTGCGAAACATCTTTATATAAATAATCAAACAACTTAGAGTTGAGCAAGCATGCCAGATACCTTATATCAAATTCAGAAGTGCCTTCTCTAGGTATTATCACATGTACTGTCTTATCGCAAAGACTACTGTTTTCGTCTATTGCGGCGATGATTGAAGCAGCTGTCTGACGATAAACAATTTTAGGAACTGTCTTCAAAATGGCTTCGGAGTATCGAAAAACATCTCCTTCACTTAGATACTTTTCAAAATCATGTCTTAAATAGTTCGTTGGTTGCTTGATTGAGAATTTTTCGATATCGCGGCCTTTGATATAAGGTTTGTCAAGATTAGATTGTTGTTTGCCAGAATAAAGTATGCGATCGCCAATTGAATTACCATCACGCTTTTTCCCTTTTCCTATGCTCCAATAATTAAAGCCAACATCCTTCACGTAGAATAAATCATCCAATTTAACAGCATTCTTATTATGGACAATTTGTGATATTAGTTGACTCGTTGATTTAAAAGGCAAATTTGACGACTTTGTTATAGGCACTTGGTCCAAAAACACCTCTGTGAAATTAGCATTGCTCAACTTAAGTTTAAATTCATAAGGATAAATAATAGCATTAGATTTAATCAGAGTTGTAATACAGACATACACAGTGGGATCGCTAAAAATTTTGCTATTTTTAAAATCAATTATTTCTTGAATTACATATTGTTCTGTGATATGCTGTCTTAACCTCTCGAAATAATCCCCATTCAAATACGTATTGGGTGTAATGAAAGTTAGCGTACCGCTTTCTGCAAGTAAATTTTCCGAACTTTCAATAAAAGCAACGTATATATCTAAGTTTCTTTTAAATGAAGCATACAGGTTTTCATACCGCTTTTTTCTTTCCTTACCGTAAACGGTTCCATATGGCGGATTGCCAATTATAATGTTAAATCCTTCAATCCCGAACATCCAATTTGGATCGAACCAATCTGTTTTCTCATGGCTGAATGGCCTCCAGTTGGCTATTTTATATGCCCGATTATTTTCGACATGCCCAAAAAAGCCTTGCTGATCAAATAGCTCTTTTTGAATTTCTTGAAAGCTTCTTTTTAATTCTTGCTTCTCTTCGCCATAGCTTTGCAAATACTTTGACCTAACAGTCCGTAAATCAGCCAATAATTCTAGCGGATTTTTCCGCTTTTTAGAGTTATATATTGGAACTTGATTAGTTTCTTCCGGAAGTTTAAGTAATGTATCTGCTGTTACAAACTTAAATTCCAAATTTGGCAGTGGTTCTACACCTCTATTTGGTTTACTTTCGTCTATATGCTCATCAACAATCAAAGTAAGAAAACACCGTAGCTTTGATATTTCAGCAGCAATTGGCTGGATATCTACCCCATATAAATTGTTTTGTATAATCCCGATCTTACGTGCGTAGTCTGCATTCTTTTGAAGTTTTTCTCTAAAGGCAATTTGCGAGGAGCTATCGCCATATTTCATCACCTGCTTTTCAATCCACCATTCGGCATCTTTATCCAATCTTTGCAAAGCAAGTACTATCTTTTGCAACATACCTATTGGAAATGCGCCAGAACCACATGCGGGATCTAAAATTTTAACATTGTCTAATGCTATAAGTACTTTTTCTTTCTCTGAAGCTGAAAAATTTAGACTGTCTCCAATGTTGAAAAGTGACGTTAACTGTGCAGGGTCTAAAGAGGTAGTGTTTTGAAGATAATAAACCAAACTCTCTGTTGCCATATAGTCAACTATCTGACGGGGCGTATAAAAGCTTCCTGTAGCTTTTCGAGCGGTTTCACCGCTGTCTGGATCAATCTCAGCAAGGAGATTTTCAAAAATACTACCTAACATTTCAGGGTCGACGCTTACTTCTACGTCAACTATTGAGTTTTCATCGATGGTGAAGTTGTATTGTTCAAGCTTTTCAAAAAAATCTATAAACCATTCGTCGGGAATTGATACTGATGTATTATCAAAAGAAAGGCCTGTGGAAATATTCGGTTTATAATAATCATCGAACTGAGCTTCAAACAGTCCGCCGTTTAAAAAGGGAATTAGTTCCGAGCCTTTAGGTAAATTAGAAATCCGCTTACCTATTGGCGTGTTTAATATTTGAAAAAATAGCTTTTCAAGTATGGTATGATAATAGCTATGGTAATTTTTAACTGCATCGCTTGACAGAAGGTGTTCAGGCAATAGAGGTATGCCATCCTCAGACTTCTTTACTTTAAGGAACCAACAAAAAACAGTTCTTCCAATTAGCCTAACCGCAAACTCTTGAATTGTTCTACTTGCTTCTGTTCCATTGACAGGAAGTTGTAATAGTCGTTCATACACCTTAACATTCTTTCCTTTTCCTACTGTAGCTCCAATCAGTCTATAAAATTGTTCGGATATATCTCTATAGAAATCTTTGTTAAGCTTTTCAACTGAAAACGCTTTTACTAGAGATTCAAAATTTAAAGATTTTTCTATGCTTAATGTTTCTAATCTTTCAGAGACTGTGCGACAATTTTCAGCTGGTCCAACTAAATACGTATAACGTTTAGCCCCTGTAAACTTTTCTTTTATACCCTCTTCAGTTAATATGCTGTCCTTAGCCACCAAGGTTAAACGCCATACGTTGCTGTCAGATGGAGAAATAAAGTTTATCAAAGCCGCTTGGCCAGCAGTTAAAAGCTTTCTAACATATTGCTGAATTAAAATTTTGCTCTTTTCAATTCGGACTTTAGGCTGAAGCTTGATCTCATAACAAGTAATCTCAGTACCATCCTCCAAATTAATTCTGCCATAAATATTAACTTGATCAACAACCTTAGCCTCTGAATTAGTCGCTTTATGTTCAGATGGAATAAGGCTATCAAAAAAATTAAAACCATCGTTAAAAATTGGCTTTAGCACGTCCTTTGCAAGCAGTAATCTATCGTATGGTTTTTGTAATACGTTTTTTAATTGTGATCGGTTGGCAGGCATTATTCAAAACTTTGCGTTAATACTATTTGAGGATTAATTATTCCTACAGAAGATACTTTGGTGTCGTTGGCTTCATTACTATTGGGACCAAAATCATAACGATCTAAAACATCGATAAAAAGTTGATCAATAAAATTGAATGGTTCTTTCATTAGTTTAGCCTTTTCAACGAAAAAATCATTAATAGATTTTGGTAAACCCTTGCTGGCGAACGTTCCTTGTTTTATAAGGTCAACTGTTCTTTGTAAAGTCTTCTTTTTTTGTTCAGTTGGCGCAATTTTAATTAAAGCGATAAGATTATTTAGCGCTTTATTCTCAGCTGTACTTAAAGCTTGCTTTGATATCAGACCTATGTTGACTTGATTCTTTTCAGACTTAAAATATTTTAATCCAGCTGAGGCTTGCTCATGATGCAGCTCATGTAACTTGTAAGGTTTTTCACTGACACTCGCTTTGTAAGTTTTAACTGCCTGTAAAAAATTGAGTTCAATGGTATTAAGTTCGGGAGTAACAAGACAAAAAATTCCAGGATGATTATCGCTTCTCAAATACGCAATGGATGTTTTACTCAGTGGGTAAGTGACATTTTGAGCGTCTGAATCAATGAAAGAAATCTCATTCTTACCTTTCAATTTTCTACCACACCGCGCTTTATTAGGTATTTGCTTTATATAATTAAAATGTTTCGGGTTTTTCTTTTTGAACTCACGTAGCTCATTGAGGTATGTTAAAATCTCACTTTCTTCTTTATATATTTTATTTCCAAATAAACCACTTTCATTTTCGTTCATTTCTTCCAATATAGAGAATATACGGTTGTCTTCTCCAAACGCCGTGTGAAATGCTTGTAATTTTCTTAATGCGTTATTGACTAGGTTTATCTTGGCATCACCATGAGTAGAGGGATAAAAATTATATACGTAAATTTTATCTGCCTTACTGCCGATGCGATTAACACGGCCGATCCGCTGCATTAACCTGGTTGAATTCCAAGGAACATCATAATTAATAATTATGTTGCTTCTGTGCAGATTCACGCCTTCTGCTAATACTTCAGTTGTTACAATTATTTGATACTCATTTTTCCATTTTTCTTCTTCAAGATTCGCGTCAAAATTTTCGCGTATAACAACTTCAACAGTTTTTCTGTTATCAGCACTGACAGTTAATATCTTATAATCAGAAATCTTTGAGATCTGTTTAGTTAATTCAATCGCGGTCTCTTTACTCTCAGTGAAAATAACAAGCTTTTTTGCCTTGTTTATTTTTTCATTAAAAAATGTTGAATTAAGCCGATTTGCAAATTCAGTCGATTTTGGGTCCTGCTTTACCCTTTCCCACCTTGATACAAGTTCATCAATTTTAGACTTGTCTTGTCTGAGGTTTTCAATAAACTTAGGATCGAACGCATCGTTACTAAACTCTCGGTTATTACCACCTTTCTCATTAATTTTCGCTTCGATTTCATCAAATGTGAAATCATCTTCAAATAACTTGTTGATATCTAAGTCCGGAGCAATGAAAACTCTGTCTGCTTCAAACATTTCTATCATGTTAGCAATAGCTGCTTGAAGCCGATTAATTGATTGCGTAAAAGCATAAAAACTACTTTCAAGGCGCTTAACAAGCAAGGTTTTCATTATTGTAGAAAGGCGACCCGATATAGATTTCACATTACCATACACATTTCGATCAGCATCGTTTTTAAGATATTCTATTGCTCTATATCTAAAGTACCCTAGGCCATCTACTGGATTACCTAATTCATCTAATCCAGTAATTAGTGAAACTGTATCATAAAACAATGTGGCAAGATTCTGATCCATCTCATAGTATAATGGGATAGGATCGTCAATTTTGGGGAATACAATTCCTTGTTTCTTTAAATCATCAAGATATTCTTTATTGTTCTCAATATCGGTCCGCGTTCTTCGAATTACCAAAGGCTCTACTACGTCATCCCTCAGTTTTTGAAATAACGCTTTAAGCTTTGCTATATTAAGCTTTTTGTCACTGGAGAGCTTTTTATATTGATCATTTATTGGTTTAAAGTACTCTTGCAGGTTTTTGATACTTTCAAGAGTACTGTTCCTTTTGTCTTGGAACAAGTAAAGTTGATTTTCAATATCCTGAGGCCTATTATTTAAGGGAGTTGCAGATATCAAAATTACTTTTTTACGTGTATCGCCGTTCTCTGATGGCTTGGATCGTGGTATTTTACAGATATCTTTAAGTTCCAAGTACATGGAAGTATAATCATTACGGAATTTATGCGATTCATCAACAATGATTAAATCAAATAAGTCCGGTTTAGAAAATTGATAATTTTCTTCGTTTAGGATCTTTTGAAGACTGCCTAACGAAATAAATTCAAAGTGGTTTCTTATCTGAAATTGCTCCGTAGTTCTCTTCCAACTCGCTTCAAGCGCGGGGGGAAGTACTGTCAATATTCTGGTATGAGTTCCATTCTCATAAATGAATTTTTTTACCACCATACAGGCAATTATGGTTTTACCTAAACCGACAACGTCGGCTAATATAAAACCGTTATGCTTCATCATAATAGCATAACCTTGATTGGCAGCATCAGACTGATATTTTAAGCGCATGAACTTATCGGGCAAAAGAAGTTCTATATTGTATGGATCATAATCAACTCTTTTACCGAAATATTCTATCAGCATTTTTATATAGAGTTCAAAAGGCGTAAAATCATCCTTTAGGTAAGTGCGATTTTTTATGCTTTCAATTTCGGCATGTAGAATTGGAACTGACTGCCCCCATAGTTCTTCAAATTCGTCTGTTGCAAACTTTACGTCATCATATTCTCGCAAACTCACATTAAACTCATAATTAGACTCAGGATTTGAACCTAGGCCTGAATCCGTTAAGTTAGAAGAGCCTGTAATTACCTCACATGGCGTGTGTTTATTAAACTTTTCACCTCTGAAAATGTACACTTTCGCATGTATTTTCTTCGACGGGTGCGCTCGTAATTCAATTTTACTTTCTAGTAAATCAGTGATGAATTGAATTATTCCTCTTTCTGTTTCCTCGTTATAGTCTGCACTTTGTATGTTTTTAATAGTGTCATTTATAAAGTCCTCTTTAGTTTCTGTAGGACTTTCTATGTACAGTTGACCTCTATCGTGGTGTTTTTTTATTAATTGATCAACATTTATTCCTACCAAAATTCTCACTTTAGGAATTTTGTCTAAAAATGCTCTAACTTTAAAATAACCAGATGCTCTAAAATAACCCACTAGGGCATCGAAATATCTGATACTTTCAAAGTCCGTAAATATTCCTTCGAACTTGGTAAGCAGGCTATTTTCTTCTCGATTTGTAAAAAATTTTGTTGACATTGTTTTGGCTAAGCTTTAAAATTTAGATAAACAACATCGCTCTATCTTAAATCGCTACTTAGGTTGTGAATATCAAATATAAAGAGTGAATTGATAATATTTAGAATATGGATATGCTAAACACAATTTTGTTTATCAATGAAATGGCAAGCTAAGTAACCTTTGATTCTTGTAAAACTCAGTTTTAACCTGACACCAGCTATCATTACCTGAACATCTCTAAATATTCCTGAAATACGAATACTCTATAACGAGTTTGACCACTAACTTCTACTAAGATACCGCTGTCAATAAAACTACTGACCAAATCATTTGCGGCCTTGGTGCTTAAACCGCAAACTTGCTCTACAGCTTTTACTCGAATTACAGGTTCTTGAAATAAATACTCCAATAAGATCAACCCACTGGCGCTACGCCTTCCCCAACTGCTTTTAATTAGAGCTTCGCGACGTTCTTTAATTTGAAGTATTTGAGATAAGGTTTGAACGGCCAACTCTGAAGTTTGAGCTATACCGACTAAAAAGTATTTTAACCAATGCAAAAGGTCATTTTTTTCTCGAACCCTGGTTAAATTGTCGTAATAAAGTCCTTTATTTTTCTCGAAAAACATTGAAAGATATAACAACGGCTTT
>JBQCEA010000087.1:0-3160 GCA_051960695.1 Mucilaginibacter sp.
GTTAAACCTGGCTAAAGAGTATTTGTACAGCAATTACAACAATAACATTGGCCTGGAAGAGCTGGCGGAATATGCCTGCTTATCTGTCACCCATTTATTGCGAACGTTCAGGCAGGCATTTTATCAAACACCTCACCAGTTTTTGATGCAGATACGATTGCAAAGGGCCAAAGACTTGCTTAAAAGTACCGACTATCCCGTAAATGAAATAGTTAATATGGTTGGCTTTGATTGCCCAAGTTCATTTATACGGCTTTTTAAAGATCGTTTTCAAACAACCCCACTTAAATACAGGCAAAGTTTTGCATCATCAATTATTTAAAATTGACATTGTGATGTGCGGGAATTAACGAAGATGGTGATTTTCGCACATTCGGCCTTTTTCTCATTCTTTAAAATTGTTATCGGCAAATCTGCCGGATCAATCTTCTCATTGTTGCTGCTCTCATAGCATGATATCCTGCATCTTAAGCATTCACTATATTTATGAAAATTAAATACCTGCCCGTATTTACCGATGACATTGAAAAACAAGTAACCTTTTTTACCGAAAATTTGGGGTTCGAAATTTATGGTAAAAAAAGCTTTGTTAGCGATCAGGAGAGTATACTGCTCAAAACCAATAGTCCTGGTCTTTTTATTGTCGTGCTCATGGATATTACCGGCGAATACCAGCAGGGGCCTATCATTATTAATAGTCACGATTGTTTGAGTGATTACCACAATCTAAAAATGGCCGGTGTTATCTTTAATAACGAACCGCATTATTTACCCGTTGGCTTATGCGCCGAGTTTTCGGACCCCTCAGGAAATCAATATTTGTTATTAGAAGAACGCAGCTACGACAATCCGATTTAGTCGGCCATTGATATACTGCTTCTTTGTTGTTTAACACAGATATGCTGAAATTATCAAAATGGTACTTTTCGCATATTTAGTGGCGATTTCTGCACATTCTCTCCGTCCGTCATTAACTAAAATTGCAGTCAAGGCATTGCCTGGCTAACGGATCGCATGAAAACTCCCTTTTTTTCACAAGCAGCTGCTGGTCAGATCAGGCGATGCGTGATTAATCAACATAATTAACTGACGATAATTTTATGCAAGACGGCCGATTGAATTATTCAATTTGTGACTTATCTCTTTTTTTACGCACCAGGGAATTAAGCAGTCTGCCCAAAATATACTTTAAAGATGGTTAGTCGTCTGCTGTCATTATCGGACAATTAGCAAAACCCTTATTGGGTACTTCGTAAGTGTCGGCATTTACGCCGTCCAACGTCGGAAATAAATCCAGAATCTCAAATATCAGCTAAATGAAAAAAAATGTACTAAAATGTTTGCTTGTGCTTTTATTATGTGCAGCACAGGCATACGCGCAAAATCGCAACGTTACCGGTACGGTAACAGCCAAAGAAGATGGACTGCCTATTCCGGGTGCCAGTGTGCGGATTAAAGGAACTACCACTGGTGTGCAAACGGGTATTGATGGGCGGTATAGTATTTCAGTTCCTGAAAATGCTGTCCTTACATTCAGTTATCTCGGATATAATTCACAGGATATCCCTGCAAATAAAACCACTATCAACGTAATATTAGAGGTTAGCAACAAGCAATTGGGAGAGGTAGTTGTAACCTCTCAAGGTATCAGAAGGGAAAAAATGACATTAGGTTATTCCGCACCAACTGTAAACAACACTGAATTAACTCAAGGAGAAAATCCAAGCGTGCTTACTTCATTAACAGGCAGGGTCGCAGGTGTAAATATCACGTCAGCTTCAAACACTCCGGGCAGCTCAACCAGAATAGTTCTTCGCGGCGGATCTTCTATTACCGGTAATAATCAGGCTTTAATAGTTGTTGACGGTATCCCAATCGATAATTCAAGTATTGTAGGCGGTTCAAGCAGCTTAAACGCAGTTGATTTCGGAAACAGGGGCAATGATATTGACCCTAATGACGTAGAATCTATTACCGTGTTAAAAGGGCCTGCAGCAGCCGCTCTTTATGGTTCGAGGGCATCCAATGGTGCTATTATGATCACTACCAAATCAGGCGCAAACCGTAAAAAAAAGCTGGAGATAACGCTTAACTCTGCCAACACATTCTCGTCAATCCTGAAATTACCTACTTTCCAAAATGAATATGGCCAGGGATATATGTCAGGTTCGGCTACAAGCGCCGGTTATGTCACAGGCATAAATGACGCAAGTGATAACTTTAGCTGGGGAGCGCCTTTTACGGGGCAAATAGAACCCTGGGGGCAGGAAATTGATGGCGTTACCCAAATGAAGCCGTATAAGGCTTTGCCAAACAACATAAAAGATTTTTTCACGACCGGTTTTGCCGCTGATAATAATCTTGGCATTTCATCCGGCGATGATAAAAGCAGCTTCTATTTAAGCTTAAACTCGTTAAACTCCAACGGTATATATCCGGGTAACAGCGACACTTATAATAAATTTGGAACAAGGTTTAATGGTAAAACTACTCTTGCAAACAATTTTACCGCAAGTATTAATTTTAATTACAATAAAATTCAGGCAAATACACCTTCCGGCGGCCCGAATGCAAACGGTCTATGGACTAGTTTAATGCAGACGCCAAGGGATATTCCTATTAATACAATGGGAAACCTGAGCAGTAAGTATAATGGGTATGATCCTCTTACCAATACCTATGGTTTTTATGGTGCTTTTGTTTTAAATCCATATTGGATACTTCAAAACTTTAGTAACCTTGATGATGTAAACCGTGTTACCGGCGATGTTAACCTGGCTTATAAACCTTTTAGCTGGTTAAATATAGTTGAGCGGGTAGGTGTGGATTCATACTCAGACCGCAGGAAACTTATTTCACCTAAATATGATTTTAACCCAGCTGACGAATCCGGAGCCGGACTGTGGATACCGGAAACCAACAACGGATCTTATGAAATAGACCAATTTAATGTAAATGAAGTGGTACATGATCTGATGATCACTGCCACCCACAAGTTTGGTAATGATTTTAGCGCATCGTTATTGCTCGGTAATAATATCAGAGAACGTTCCACTACTTCCAATTTAACAAGTACTAATACCAGCGGTGGTTTAATAGTTCCCGGTTGGTACAACCTTCAAAACAGTAACGGCCCGGTAGACATAATTACGGATAATAT
>JBQCEA010000088.1:0-3470 GCA_051960695.1 Mucilaginibacter sp.
AATTGGCGGAATGCGATGACCATCCCGAGGGAACTTAGCCTATTTGAATATGATAAAAAATTGTATGTTAAATCAATGCCGGTGAAGGAATTACGAACTATTGAGGGAAAGGCTTCAGATATCCACACATCAAAGACCTCTGAGAGCCTGCCGGATCAATTTCTTGTAAGGTTAAACGGTAAGCAGTCAGGCAGATATTCAGTGACGCTTTCAAATGTAGCTGGCGAGAAAGTTGTCGTCGGTTATGATAAAGCAAGGGATGAATATTTTATTGACAGGACGAAGTCAGGCAAGGTTGATTTCACCAAGAACTTTTCGAGGATAGCTTATGCGTCGCGTCTCTCACGGACAACAAGCTCTGAAATGATGCTCTTAGTAGACCGGTCATCGGTCGAGCTTTTTGCAGATGGAGGCCGGACAGTAATGACAAGTATCTGTTTTCCATCAAAGCCATACAATCATGTCGATTTGTACTCTGTTAAATCGTCGCAAATAATTCCCTTAAAGGGAACTTGGTAAAAATTGCAGGTGAGATCTGCTGATTAGTTGATAATAAGTCGCTGGCGTTTTGTCGGCGACTTTTTTATTTGGAAGCGTATGTCGTCATTGAGCCAATAGAGCATCAATAAGATAAATTTAGAATTCCATCAATTTGTTAAAAAAACAAAGCCACTTTGTGCTTGATTTATTAAAAGTAAACATTTCAACACTATGGCAACAAGAGGATCAAAGGTCGAGCGGCATTCTGTATCAGAACAACCGCATGAATTAAAATACGAAGCCCGCAAAGAAGGCACAACGCCCAAAAAAGTAGAAGCCGCTAAAAAGGCAGCTGGTTCCAACCAGCGAACAGCGATAGAAAAGAAACTTCAAGGTCATAAATCTTAACCGGTTAATTAGCGAACCATGAAGCCCCGTAAGGGCTTTTGCCGTCAATACGTACCGCATTTTACAGATGGCCGAACTGGAAGCATATAAACAAAAGCGGAACTTTAAAAAGACCTCCGAACCGGAAGGCGGTAAGCCGGATTCGGGTAGGCTTGCCTTTGTCATCCAAAAGCATGATGCTTCTCATTTGCATTACGACTTCCGGCTGGAAGTAAAAGGCATACTCAAAAGCTGGGCAGTGTCCCGCGGCCCGTCGATGGATCCAGAGGAAAGAAGACTGGCGATGGCGGTCGAGGACCATCCGTATGACTATAAAGATTTTGAGGGCATTATTCCCAAGGGCCAGTACGGCGGTGGCACGGTGATCGTATGGGATGAAGGCTGGTACGAACCTGCTGCCGGTGAAAAGCTAAAAGATAAAGCAGCACAAGAACATTGGATGATGTCCAATTACTATAAGAATGCCCTAAAGATCACGCTGCACGGTCATAAACTAAAGGGTGATTTTATCCTGATCAAATTCAGGGACGATAAATATGAAGGCGGCTGGCGGCTCATTAAAGCCGAGGATAAGTACGCCATGAAAACCGACATCCTGCTTAAAGACAAATCTGTGATCTCCGGCTTAACTATCGAGCAAATGGCGGAGAATCCTGATGCTGCGACCTGGCAAAGTAACCGTGAACCGAAAAAAACAGGAGCTAAAACCCCTGATATCGGTGGCTTGATCCATAAAGGCACGAAACGGCCTACGCCCACAACGACTTCACCAATGCTATGCACGCTTACCAAGGAGCCTGTAACCAGCACTGATTACCTGCATGAGATCAAATGGGACGGGTATCGTATTCTGGCAGCGGTCAAAGGTAAAAAGGTTCGGATGAACTCCCGCAGTTCACTTGATTATACCAGCAAATACCCGGTTGTCGTAACCGCCCTTAAAGAGATGGGGCGGGATGTATTATTAGATGGTGAAGTTGTTGTGTTCAATGAGGAAGGTAAGCCCAATTTTGATGCTTTGCAAAAGTATAACGGGTATGACTCACCCATCATGTACTGTGTCTTTGATATTCTTTGGCTCGACGGATATGACCTGAAAGAATTGCCCCTCATCGAACGTAAACAAATACTCTACGATCTCATCAAGGATAATAACGTTTTGAAATACAGTGAATCATTTGATGACGGCGTACAGCTTTACGATCAGATTGTCGATCTTGGCCTGGAAGGAATTGTCTCAAAGAGAACAGACAGTACCTATCAGCCCGGTGCCCGAAATTATGACTGGCTTAAAACACCGACCCGAAAACGGCATTCAGGACATAACAATATCAGCGCCTTACGCGCGCATGAGCAACTGCTGCAAATTTGTGAACTGATGAGCCTGAAAGATACCGACGTTAATACGATAAAGCAGACGGCCGAAGCCTCCCTGAATGAAAAGTTCCAGGAGAACCAGGTCCTCGTCAAAGAGAAGAAACAGGAGCGGAAAAATTCAGGAAAAACTGTTTGCACTTGAAGAGAAATGGATCGGAAATGAGATCAGCAAAGACACCTATGACCGATGGAGCTCGAATTATAATAGCGAGATATTCACATTGAAAGCAGCCATTGAGCGATATGATAGAAACCCTTCGATCGGTTATAAACTCATAAAACAGCACCTTTCCAAATTAACAGACATCAAATATGTTTATAATCAGGCGAATACTATTGAAAAGAGAGAATTAATATCGATGGTGTTCGACAGCAACTTGTACTACAAAAATGGCATCTATCGAACACCGTCGATGATGCCAATGTTGTCGCATAACGTGCTGATAATGAGTCAAAAAAAGCTGCTGGAATTCCAAAAAAAAAGGGATTTTCCTGAGAAAATCCCTTCGGGTGGAGCCGGAGGGATTCGAACCCTCGTCCAAACATGGTATAAGGTAAGCTTTCTACATGCTTAGCTCTGTTAATTTTTCGGGAAGGGGAAGGTCAGTAGCTCACCTGTACCATCTTCCTTAGGTGCTTTATCTCGCCCGCTTATCACACCCTAAGCAGGCCAGTTTCATTTTTCGATGCCCCGTTTGCCGGTCCAATGAAACGGAAAACCGGCGGGACAAAGGCTATTCTAATTCTAAATTAGGCAGCCAAGGCGTAGTTATTTTCGCCATTTATAAGGTTGAGCGTTCAGATTATAGCGCTAATTCACCCAACGCGCTGCATGCTTACCTACTTATCTCCATCCTGTCAATTCCGGTCGACCCCAATTCGAGTCTTAAGTCTGGAGTTGTAAGTCTTAAGTAAATGCAAAGATACGAAATTATGCCGACTCAGAACTTAAGACGCTCGGCTTAGTACTTTCAACCCTGCCCGGATATTCTTTAAGCGCTTTATCCAGGCAAATCATCGCCTTTCCCAAATCATCATTGTTCAAAACATATGCCAAACGCACTTCATTTTCACCAGCACCTTTAGTGCTGTAAAAACCTGTCGCAGGGGCCATCATTACTGTCTGATTGTCATAACTGAACTTTTCCAGCATCCATTGACAGAATTTATCAGCGTTATCAATTGGTAACCTGGCTACAACATAA
>JBQCEA010000089.1:0-2267 GCA_051960695.1 Mucilaginibacter sp.
CCCAATGAATACCGAAACTTTAATTAGTTTTCTTAAGTGTACTCTTTTAAAGTTGGCATCCGAATAGGACTCTGCCTTCCAAATCCTTGCAATGGGATGATAAAAAATCCGTGAGCAACAACATCAAGATTTACAGGCGGCTGTAAAAAAATCGTAAGTTTGGCGCCATGGAACAAAATCTTTTTGTTTACAACACTTTAACTCGTAAAAAAGAAGAATTTACAGCATTAAACCCACCCCATGTGGGCATGTATGTGTGCGGGCCCACTGTTTACAGTGATGTGCATTTGGGCAACTGCCGCACCTTTATTTCATTCGATCTTGTTTTCAGATACCTTACCTTTTTAGGCTATAAAGTACGTTACGTACGTAATATAACTGATGCCGGTCACCTGGAAGGCGATGGTGGCGACGAGGGAGAGGATAAAATAGAGAAAAAAGCTAAGCTGGCACAGCTGGAGCCGATGGAAATAGTACAGAAGTATACTGTTGATTTCCACGACATCATGCAGATATTCAATGTGCTGCCGCCAAGTATAGAACCTACGGCTACCGGGCACATCATTGAGCAAATCGAATTGGTAAAAGTGCTGCTTGACAAAGGATATGCTTATGAAGTAAACGGCACTGTTTATTTTGATGTAGAAAAATATAATCAAAAAGAAGACTACGGCATACTGAACAGGCGCAACCTGGAAGAGCTGATCAACAATACACGTGACCTGGGCGGACAGGATGAAAAACATGGTAAGCTCGACTTTGCTTTATGGATAAAGGCTAAGCCTGAACACCTTATGAAGTGGCCCTCTCCATGGAGCATTGGTTTCCCCGGCTGGCACCTCGAATGCTCGGCAATGAGTAACAAATACCTCGGCAAACAATTCGATATACATGGCGGCGGTATAGACCTGGTGCCAACCCATCATACTAATGAGATAGCCCAAAGCGTCGCTGCATGTGATCATATCCCGGCCAGGTATTGGATACATACCAATATGCTTACCGTTAACGGTCAAAAAATGTCCAAATCATTGGGCAACAGTTTTTTGCCCCAAGAGCTTTTTGCTGGCACACATTCTTTACTAAATAAAGGCTATAGCCCTATGACCGTAAGGTTCTTTATGCTCCAGGCGCATTACCGCAGTACGCTTGATTTCAGCAATGAAGCGATGGAGGCGTCAGAAAAGGGTTATAAAAGGCTGATGAATTCTTTTGTTTTGCTTGATGGCCTTAACGCATCGCCGGATAGCGAAGTGGAAATAGCGCCTTTAATGCAGCGTTGCTACGATGCAATGAATGATGATTTCAATAGCCCTGTATTGATCGCTGAACTATTTGAAGCCTCGCGCATTATCAATTCTGTTCATGATCGCAAGCTTAAGATCGATGCAAAAAATATCGCTCTTTTAAAACAATTAATGGAAGGATTCATTTTAAATGTTTTGGGATTGAAAAATGAACAGGTTGCCAGTGATGACTTGCCAAATGTGATAGATATGATCGTAAATCTGCGCAGCGAAGCAAAAGCCAACCGCGATTACGCTACTTCTGACAAGATCAGGAATGGGTTGCAACAAATAGGCTTTCAGCTTAAAGATGGTAAAGAAGGCACTACCTGGAGCAAAATATAAATTCATCTCAAAAATTTAATATTTGTACTTTCTGCACCCAAATGCCGTTTATAGTGTTAGCATTTTTAGCAGAGTTTTACATCAACTAACCTATACAATAAAAAATGAAACGAACATTATTAGCTGCTACGATACTCATTTGCTGCCATGGAGCAATATTAGCCCAGGAAGTAGCAAAAGTGAGTGAAGTTGTAGATGCCGAAAAAAGCTTTAAGCGATTGGTTGAGCGCAAGGGCATAAAGGATGCTTATCTGGCTGTAGCCGATCCTGAAGGCATTATTTTCAGGCCGCAGGCAGTTAAAATAACAGACTTTTATAATTCCATTGATAAGCAGCCTGGTACTTTTACCTGGGAACCTAAGTTTGCTCGTATTTCTGCTAATGGCGATCTTGCTTTTTCGGCAGGGCCTTATATCTACCAAAATGGGTCAAACGAAGATGACAAGGTATTTGGTGATTATGTTTCTATCTGGCGCCGCGACCAGGACAATAAACTGAAATTACTGATAGACCTTGGCATACAGCACCCTGAACCCGAACAGCAGGAATTAACGGATTTTAAAGAACCCGACACATCCAAACGCACAGCACCAAGTAAGGACCCATTCAACGGCAAATCGATCATTATCAATACCG
>JBQCEA010000090.1:0-3452 GCA_051960695.1 Mucilaginibacter sp.
CTTTAAATGCCGGAAAAGTGAGTCTAAATACAGATACGCTTACCCAGGTAACCAACCAGTATGAATGTGCCAAGGCTTTCATTTATGATCCTGGCAGCAATACCAACTATACCGTTTTATTCGGCGGCATAGGTGAGTATCAGTACAATCCAGCAAGCAAAAAATGGCTGTATGGCGATAACGGTGCTATGCTGCCCTTTGTAAATAGCATTACGCAGCTTGTTTATCAAAATGGCCGTACGCAACAGAAAATACAAATACCGCCCGGACAGCCTGCCATGCCGGGCCTTATTGGTGCCGACGCCATATTTATCCCCACGCGATCACTTGTTTTGGCTGATCATACCATTGACATAAGCAAAGTAAGCACCAATGCGCCTATTGGCATTATTTATGGCGGCATACGCTCGCTTAAACCCACATCGTCAGGGCCTTACCCCACGTCTTTGAATAAAGCAATTTATAAGGTTTATCTTACACGCAGCAATAGTATTAGAAAGCGGATTTCGCGTTAACATTTGTTCTATATTAAACGTATATCATTTTATATAAAACGTATTAAATAAAGCGTTAACATTTATTATATTAGTTAATAAATAATAAAATATGCAGTTTGCAGAGGCCGGTAAGTTTATTATGCAGAAGCTGAAGAAAGAGTTGCCCAAACATCTCTCTTACCACAGTGTTGAACATATACAAGATGTATGCGAAGCGGCCAAACGCATCGGGAAGCAGGAAAACATTTCGGATTACGAGATGAAACTTCTTATCACTGCCGTTTGGTATCACGATTCGGGCTTTTTAAAAGGTGCTAAATCACACGAGGAAGAATCGTGCCGGATTGTCCAGGAGAACCTTCCAAAGTTTGGTTATACTGAAGAAGAGATCAGCCGGATATGCAATATGATAATGGCTACCAAAATTCCGCAAATGCCTAAGAACCACCTGGAAGAAATACTGGCTGATGCAGACCTGGATTACCTCGGCCGGGATGACTTTTTCACTATCGGCAACAAATTATATACCGAGCTTTGTGTCTTCGGTTTCCTGCATACCGAAGAAGAGTGGAACCGCCTGCAAGTTAAATTTTTAGAGAGCCATCATTATTTTACGTCAACTGCTATTAGCCTTAGAAAAGACAAAAAAGAAGAACACCTCAAAATGGTTAAGGCCAAGCTTCAATAGTGAATTACTCAGCAACGCTTCGCTCACTCGCATCAATAATAATGTCTTTTGAAGTATTAGCCCTCCTTTTCCTGGTTAAGAATTTTGCGAACGCCAGGGCTATGATGAGGCCGATAATACCCTGGCAAAAAACCGTTACCGGCGCGCCTACCCGCTGCGAAACACCGCCTATCAGCAAGCTCCCAAGCGGCATCATACCGAAGATAGCCATCAGCAGAACGCCAATAGCCCTGCCCCTCATCTGAGGAGCGGATTCAGACTGCACAACAATATTGCAAACCGTAAATTGTGCAATAGAGCCAAATCCGGTCAAGGCCGCAAAGAACATAGCAACAGGGAAGCTCTTTATTTGCGAAAAGAATATCAATCCTATTCCAAGAAGAATAGTACTTACAAATAATATTTTTCTCAAATGAACTCCCGGCTTGCGCGACGCCAGAAAGATAGTTCCGGCGACGGCACCTACACCAACAAAGCTGGTAATATAGCCGTAAGTTGAAGCATTACCCTTAAAAACCACTTTAGCAAATACGGGTATTACTGTATTATATGGCAAAACCAGCAAACTGGTTAAAGCAAGCATCAAAATAAGCAAGCCGATATCGGGTGTTCTTTTCAGATAGGTAAACCCTTCTGCAAACTCGGCCATGATCTTTTTCTCTGACTTTTTTGGCTGATAAACAGGCAATTTCATTAACACCAGCGAAATGATGACACCACCAAAGCTTGCAGCATTGATCAAAAAACACACACCGGCCCCAAATGCGCTAAGAACGATACCTGATAGGGCTGGTCCCAGCAATTGCGCCAGGCTTGCCATAGCTGTAGTAAGCGCCAGTGCATTGGGCAGATCGGCTTTATCCGCAACAACTTCATTCACCAATGCCTGCCGGGCAGGCACATCAAAGGCGTTAATTATACCGAGGATAACACTTAAAACCAGTATTGCCCATATTAAAACATGCCCGGTTATTACCAAAACAGCCAGCAATACCGCCTGGATCATGGAGGCAACCTGGGTTATCTTAATGACCTTATATCTATCATACCTGTCAGCAGCAACACCGCCAAAAACGGAGAATAAAAAGGAAGGAAAAGTTTCAGCAAAAATGGTAACACCGATTAAAAAAGCAGAATGCGTGATGGAATACACTACCCAAACCACAGCAGTACGCTGCATCCAGGTGCCAAACTGGGATACAGACCGCCCAATAAAATAAAGGGTATAATTCAGACTCCGAAAAGCCCTGAATGTATTCAACTCACTGATTCTCTTCATGGCAGATATTTGTCCGCCAGCGATCCTGGCAGACTACAATTTTAAGAATATAACGCGAATGGTAATGCGTTAAGTTGAAGTTTGTGGGAAAGGTTTAGCACACAAGCTAATCCAGCGGCAATTCGAAATAAAAGGCAGCTCCCTTGCCCGGCTCACTCTCTACCCATATCTCACCACCATGCTGACGGACAATTTCAGCACTTAAATACAACCCTATGCCAAAACCTGAGATGTGCTTTGTTTCGTTATTTTCCACACGATAAAAACGGTCGAAAAGCTTTTTCTGATCTTCGGGGTTAATTCCCATTCCCTGGTCCGCTACACTTACCCGCGCTTTACCATCTGCAATTTGGCAACCAAGGGTGATGGCTGTAGATTTTGACGAATATTTAATCGCATTACTAAGCAAATTTAAGACCACCGAGCTGATCTTGTCCCTGTCGGCCACTACATTAACTTGCTCATTTTCTTCGAAAACGAAACTATAATCGCTGCCCGATACCAACTTCGTTTCCTCAATAGTTTCTTTGATCAGATCATTGAGGGAAAAATTGCTTTTTTCGATCAGCATTTTGCCCGAATCGAGGCGTGAGACATTCAGGAACCCGTTGATCATATTCGCCATTTTCTTTACCTGTCTGCCGGCATTTTTCAACGGGCCGGTAACCGGATTACCTTCGTCTTTAAGTTTCAACTGCATTAGCTGCACAACAGCGGTAAGTGAAGTAAGAGGCGTTTTTAGCTCATGGCTCACCATAGCTATGAAGTCATTTTTCTTTTGTTCAGCTTTTTTCTTCTCAGAAATATCACGGGCGATCTTAGATATACCGATAATGTGCCCCTCGTTATCACGTACTGTTGAAATGGTTAATGATACATCCCGTATCCGGCCGTCTTTGGCCATACGCTTCGTTTCAAAATGATCTACCCTATTTCCTTTTCTAAGCTGTTCAAGTATGCGCGGCTCTTCGTCCCGCCGGTCCTCTGG
>JBQCEA010000091.1:0-8243 GCA_051960695.1 Mucilaginibacter sp.
ATATCAAAATAACCGGAAGGCCTGAAGTGTTTTTATTGACTTTTATCTGGTGGCATATCTCGCCCCCATTGGTCTCGCCCAGCAGATAGTCGAGTACTACCACATCCGGCGAGTAATTTTCAATCTCGGGGAAAATATTATCGGTTCGTTCAATGCATTTTACATCAAACCCTTCATAGCTCAATACCTCCTGCATGATATCGAGCACATCCAAATCATTGTCTAATAGCAACACTTTCTTCATCCTTTTTTAAATTAATTAAGCTTAAATATCATTCTGTAAGACAGATCATAAAGCGCCGGCTCTAATAGATAGTAACGGCTCAATTAATTCTTCCTTTTTTGGAAGCGTTGCTGCAAGATAAGGTGATGTATTAACACTATGCAGGTAGATATACGCTGAAATCAATTGCGTGAAATACCTGATTTTAAAAAAAGTTAAATGATAACAATAAAGGAAGAAAAAATTTACGGTGGATTAATTAATAATGCCGTGTTGAAGAGCATATTTAATGAGAGCGATGGTATTGCGTGTTCCGGTTTTATTGATCATGGCCTGGCGGTGCCCCTCTACAGTGCGCTTGCTGGTAAACAGTTTATCAGCAATTTCCTGGTTAGTATATCCTTCGGCGGTCAAGGCCAGCACCTCCATCTCACGTTTGGTAAATTCGACATCAGAAGTATCTTCAGAATCAGGAGGTTCAGGCATTTGAGCCAGCCTGTTCATGAATCTCAGGGCAAGCTCAGAGCAGATATAATGACCATCATTATGGATATGATTAACGGCAAATATCATTTCATCGGCGCTGACATTTTTTAGAAGATAGCCCATAACGCCGTTTTTGAACGCTTTGATCACATACTTTTCATGGTCTATCATCGTCAATACCACGATTTTGGCTTTGGTTGATGTTTCCTTAAGCTTTTCAGCCAGATCAAGACCGCCAATGCCCGGCATGTTCATATCAGCCAGTATAATGTCGGGATCAAGGCCGTTGTTTATAAGCTGCAATACCTCAGCACCGTCTGTTGCTTCCCCTATTACTTCTAAATTCGGCTCTTTCTCAAGTAAATTTTTGATCCCGTTACGTACAATATTGTGGTCTTCAGCGAGCAATATCCTGATCATGACCAAATCCTTTTGTCTATTTATACGCTTATTTTCGGTTTCAGGTATGCTCATGTTCGAAAAAATTAACTTTTTAGTTTTTAACCGGGATGTCAATATTGATCACAACTCCATTGCCCGGACTTGATATCATGTTGATGTTACCGTTTAGCAGGTTTATTTTGTTCCGGATGGTTTTAAGCCCTATACCATTGCGCTTTTTTCCCTGGCTATCAAATCCAACGCCATTGTCTTGTATCAATGCTAAAATATGTGCTTTTTTTACTTCCAGCGCTATCAATGCTTCGTTGGCCTTTGAGTGTTTTACAATATTCATCATCAGTTCCTGGACAATACGGTAAATCGCGATCTCAATATACTTATCCAGCCGTTTATTTAAGCCGCTGAACCTGTACTTAAACTTAATGCTGCCCTGAAACTGCCGGCACAGATCTTCAACGGCAGTTTTAAGGCCAAAATCTTCTAATATTACCGGCATCAATTCGTGCGAGAGGCGCCTGCTTTCGGTTATGGCTTCATTCAATAATTTATCGGCATTTTTAAGGTTTTGTTTGTCGCTTTCATTCAATTCGGTTTTCAAAACCTGGCCAAGACTTAATTTGGCCCCATATAGGATCTGGCCAAGACTGTTATGCAGATTTTCGGCTATGCGTTTGCGCTCCTCTTCCTGTGTATCCAATATCGCTCTGAATATCCGCTGCTGCTGCCATTCCTCCAATTCTTTTTGGCGGCGGAGAAGTTCATTATGTTTTTCTTCAGCCAGTTTCTGTTCGGTGAGGTCCATATTAGAGCTTACCAGTATATTGTCGTTCCGGATAAACACAGTAGAATACCATCGTTTTATGCCCTCGTATTCATAAAAGTATTCCATTTGCTTAGGTTCACCAGTTTCCATAGCTTCAACCATCGCATCAAAAAGTTCCATTTTTTTAATACCGGGGAACTCTTTAGTGTACAGCTTGCCCACCAGGTCTTTTTTCCCACTCGAGTCTTCTATCCGTTTGTTAACACTGATGATCTCGAAATCAGTTATTTTATTCCGCATATCATATATCGGTTTAAATACCGACATACCTACGTGGCTGGTATTGTAAATAGATTCCAGCAAGCGATGATTTTCCTGCAGTTCGGCAGTGCGCCTTTTCACTTCCAATTCCAGCGAATTGTTTAATTTCCGCAGCTTTTCTTCACTTTCACGTAAAGCACCCTCTGCATATGCGCGTTCAGCAGATCCCTTATCGCGGGAGATAATGATCGCTGCGGCGTGGGCAATAATATTAGCGAGTTGTAATTCTTTAGGGTTAGGATCACGGGGCTGCTCAAAATACATTGCAAATGTGCCGAGGACAGCACCCCCATCGGTACATACCGGGAATGACCAGCAGCCACGATAGTTATGCTTTCGGGCCATTGGTAAAAAAGCTTCCCATAAGGGTTCCCTCTCTATGTCAGGGGTTATTACAGACTCACCGGTATGCATAGCCAGGCCACAAGCCAATGATTCGGGGCCAACTTTAAACCCGTTTACATCACGGGCATAAGCCTCGGTCATACCGGCCACGAGGTGTAGTCCATCACCATTTTCAGGTATCATGTAAAATGCGGCCCTTGCTTCGCCATTGGTTTGTGCTACAACTGTATCAACCAACATCCCGAGTGACACAGCCAATGGCCGGCCGCTCATTGCCGCCTGGAAAGCCTGCTTCTGTCCTTCCAGCCAGGCCTTTAATTCTTCACTTTGCTTAAGTGCTGCTTCAGTGGCTTTGCTTTCGGTGATGTCAAATACCAGGGAAATACCCGTTTTATTATCCGGCAGTAAAGCGCCGCCAAAAACACCCCAGCGTAACGTACCGTCAGCCTTGCGAAATTGTTTTTCATAAGGGGTTATTACACCAGTTGTCTTTAGCTCTTTTATTGCTTCGGCGGTTCGCGGCATCCATTCTTTAGGGGTGTACTCGTCCCAACGGACCTTACCCAATAAAAGGTCATCCTTTGTTACACCCAGCATATCCAGGAAGGCATCATTGGCCTCGGTAACAGCACCGTCAATACTAAAATAGGCTACAGCGATAATGCCACTTTCGCTGAGTCGCCGCAAACGTGCTTCAGCATCAGTTTGAATATGGCTTTGACCCGAATTATCATCGGTATATTCAACAGTTTCTTTTAAGTCAATATCGCCCGGACCTTTAGACATTGCCAAGATTGAAAGTATAGTTAAATGATCTTATTTAAGATAACTGCAAACAAGTATTGTTGCTTCAACAAGACCAAATAGATGAACAATGAACACTTATAATAGCAAAGCGATAAGAGGTAATAATTTGATGCAAAAGTTACAAATAGCATCCGAATAAACAGATAATCAGCTAAAAATAGGTATTTGACGCAGCATTAGCTACGTATTTTGCGCAGGAAATCAATATCAGTTAGTGCAATGTTAATTCCCTCTCTTCAAAGAGATAATTGATCCGGGCGATCAATGGCTGGATATTATCTGTCTTCTCGATGACAATATCACATCCAAACCGCGATGGATAACGGGTTTCCAGTTCATAATCAGAAAGTATAATGACCGGAAGATCATGAGTTTGGGGATCACTTTTTACCTGGTGACTAATGGCCCCTCCGTTATGATCGTTAAGAATAAAGTCGACGATCAACAGATCAGGTTCAAAAAGCTGAATATTGATGAAAGTTAAATATGGATCATCAGTGGTTAATACAGTATAATCCCTGTATGATAGCTCGTGTTTAAGTACACTGAGCAATTGCCTGTCCGAACTGACGATCAGTATTTTCCTCATAAAATGTTTTACAAAAATTGATACAATTGGTTAAGATATAACCAATAAAATGCTATTTTGTTTAGCATATCTTCAATTATCTGCACAAAATTCTTACCTATTATATTCAATACAGAGATTCTGTAAATATTTCACCGTCTTTGGCGTGAGAGAACCTGCATTCAACCGCCAGGTCCAATTTCCCGCAGAGGACGAAGGAATGTTCATTCGCGCCGAACTATCAAGGCCTAAAATGTCCTGCATGGGAATGATAACCATTTTAGCAGCAGAGGCATAGCACATCCTGATCATCACTTTATTAATGTTTTTGGCGCTGACTTTACGTGCTGCATATTCTTGTATACGCTTTTGTGTTTTGCGGTCGATGTCGTTTTCAAACCAGCCTTTAATGGTATTATTGTCATGGGTGCCTGTATAGGCAATGCTGTTTCGATTGTAATTGTGCGGAATGTGTTCTGAAATGGGCATAGCACTATCAAAAGCGAATTGCAAAACGCGCATTCCGGGCAAATTAAACTGGTCGCGAAGGCGATAAACTGCCTCGTCTATATCACCAAGGTCTTCGGCGACGAAAGGCAATTCTCCTATTGCATGATTGATATGATTGAAAAGATCTGCACCTGGGCCGGGTTGCCACTTTCCGTGGGTTGCATCTTTGCTTCCGCCCGGCACTTTCCAATAAGCGGAAAAAGCGCGAAAATGATCCATTCTGATCAGGTCGAAAAATTGCAGGTTGCGTTTAATGCGTTTCTCCCACCAATCGTAGTTGTCAACTTTGATCTTGTCCCAGTCATAAACCGGCATGCCCCAAAGCTGCCCCGTCTTTGAAAAATAGTCTGGCGGCACGCCAGCCAACCCGGTTATGTTGCCTTTATTATCGAGCTTAAACAACTGCGGCTTCGACCATACATCTACAGAATCATAACTGATATAAAAAGACATATCACCCAAAAGCGTAATATCTTTTGCATTACAGTACTTTTTAAAACTTGCCCATTGTTTAGTGAATACAAATTGCAGCCATTTGATCTGATCAAGGGCCGGTTCCTCAGCAATTTTTTTCAGGGCCTCTGCCTTACGAAACTTGAATTCGTCGGGCCACTTGTTCCAGGGGGCATCCTTAAATTTATTCTTTAGAAATTGGTATGCGGCAAAATCATCAAGCCACCATGCTTCCATGCGTTTAAAGTCTTCAAATTCGGCACGGTCTTTTGTATCCACAAACTTTTGATAAGCTTTATTAAATAACCCAGCCTTTAATTTTACCGCTTCCGCATAATTCACCCTGTCACCTGCAGGCTTAAACTTGTCCAGCTCGCTTCTATCCAGCAATCGTTCATTTACCAGTAATTCCGGGCTGATCAGCAAAACATTACCTGCCATAGCCGACGTTGCAGCATAGGGTGAATAAGCCGACCCCGCATCAATAGGGTTAACAGGCAACATTTGCCATACCCGCTGACGGCTGGCTGACAGAAAATCGGCAAAGCGGTAAGCCTGCGGCCCTATGTCACCGACACCAAACAAAGAAGGAAGAGAAGTAATGTGCATTAAAACGCCGGCACTGCGCTTATTTTTGGACTGCTGCAAACGAAGAAATGCCAGGGGAATATCAGAAAACAATTCCTTGACATCGATATTTTTACTGCTATAACCTGCTTTGCCTGTCAGCAGATTTTTCCAGGAAAACGGAGCTGATTCGGGTAATACAATGCGCGTATCGTCCCAGTCAAGCTTCGTCGGCTCATCGCCTGATGACGAGATCGCAGCAAAATGCAAGGGAACGGCGCTTATATACCATTTGCCATTAAAGTGCCTGGCAAATGCAAACACATTGTCTTTGTACTTACCTTTTATTCTTAGCGGAATATATTCGCCCTCATTAAACACATCGGCGTTTTCCGAACGGGCTCTCAACATAACAACAGTTAAGTTTTGCTTGATATGTCCGTTATGCCGGTTACTCCAAAGGTCTTCCCAATTCGGATGCTGATCGATGAAAGATTGCCTTAACAAATAATCTACCGGCCGCCTGTTATCGGGGTCAACCAGGCTCAATTCCCACAACTCACAGCCCTGGTATATATCAGGCATACCCGGACAGGTAAGTTTCAATAAAACCTGCGCGAGTGAGTTAATAATACCGAGATCTGCAACGTGCTGATGAAAACCTTCGAAGCTTTTCCAAAACTGGCCTTGCTTGTTCAATAATGATATAGCAAAGTTTATGGCCGCCTGCTCGTATTCTTCATTTGATTGTGCCCAATTAGTGTGCTGTTTAGCTTCGCGAAGTGCTTTAGTCAAATATTCCTTTAGTCGGTTTTCAAAATCGTCCTCATCCTGCCCGGGCATTGGATATGCGCCCGTTAAGGTTTGATAGATAAAGTATTCATCGTTTGCATCAGGTGCATTGTTTGTTTTTTGATCTGCATTAACCTGTTGCCATTGTTTCACCTGTGCTATCCACTCTTCAGCCAGATCACTTAATACATTTAGCCTTGCCCTCACATCCTCTCCGCGCTTGGTATCATGGGTAGCAGATGCATTCATGGATAACGGCCAAAGCTTTTGGCGCTGTAACATCAGTTGATGGAACTTATCTGTATCAAGACCGAAAGAACCGGGGGAATCTCCCACCTCATTGTGATCAATGAAGCGGTTATACGTATACATCAGGGTATCTTCTACCCCTTTAGCCATTAACGGCCCTGTAAACTGCATCAGCCTTTGATAAAATTTCAATGCACGCTGCTGATAATCCTCGTTACTAAAACGCGGTTTATGCAACAGGCAGTTTCCGAGTACATTAGTAACACTGATGAGTTCCGGGATATTCTTACCAACCTCGATCAACAGGTTATTAAATAATGCAGATTCGGCTTCATTCAAAGGCATTGAATTGCCATAGAAGCGATAAACTGGGCAGCGTACCAGTATTTCGGCGATGGCTTTTTTGAAAATACCCGCGCTGATGTTTTTCGTTTCATTTTCATCAGCCAATTTTAAAGTAGTAAAAAAACTGTACAGGTTTTCAAGCTCACCCTGCATATTATTGTCCAGTATCAGGCGCTTTTTCTGAAACACCTGCTCCTGAACAGGAATGTATTCTGTTTCTATTGACCGGTAAAAAGCCGAAAATATCTTTTTGCTTTCATGGCTGGTAAAAAGGTTGTTTATGGTTGAAAGAAAGTCATAGCCGGTATTACCCTGCACCGGCCAGTCCGCAGGGAATTGCTCACCTTCTTCCAATATCTTTTCAACAACAATGTAAGTTTCCGGGCCAGCTAGTTCGCGTAGGCGTACCAGGTAAGTTTTGGGATCATACAGCCCATCTATATGATCGACCCTAAGTCCCTGGAAAATGCCTTCATCAACCAGCGTTTTAATTAGCTGATGATAACGGTCAAATACTTCTTTATTCTGTATATTCAGGCAGATAAGACTATTGACCGTAAAAAACCGCCTGAAATTGATCTGTATATTAGTTTCCTGCCAGAAGCATAATTCGTAGTATTGGCTTTCAACTACTTGCTTTAGAAGTTGGGTGTCCTCATTTACCTCTTTGAGCCATGTATCTTTACCGGCGCTCTTAGTCGCTTCATAAGATAACTTGTTAAGCGGATATTGCTGTCCGAAATAGTCCAGCACAGGCTTTTCATTCCAGACAACTTTTAACTCTTTGTTGCCAATTACTTCATCCAATGGTTTACCCAAAAATGGCACCATTAGCTTGCCGTTATGTACCGTACTGTCCCAAAAAATGTCAAAGACATTAGCATATTCTGATTCACGGCCATTTTCCAGCACATCCATCAGCCATTTATTGTTGGGATGAAAAGCCATATGGTTTGGCACAATGTCCTGCAGCCAGCCAATACCCAATTTTTTTAGCTTTTTATTAATCGACCTCAACTGTTGCAGTGTACCGATCTCCGGATTGATATTTAATGGATCAACTACGTCATAGCCATGCATACTGTCAGGCACAGCTTCAAATATTGGCGAAGCATAGAGGGTTTTTATACCCAATTGGAAAAGATAGGGAATAATATTCTCCAGGTCGGAAAAGGTAAAATCCTTATGAAATTGAATACGATATGTAGAAACAGGATTATACATGATCACAGGTATAAATGATGATAGATTCAGGCGGCACAACAAAATCTTCCCCGAGCATTACCAATTCAGGTTCCTCCACGGTACCACCCCAGGGTGTGTTGGATGAGTCGATAGCTTTTTCCCATTGTTTTTGGGCGTCTTTTACCAGAACTGTTTTCCGCTCGTCCGAAAAATTCATCAGGCATAAC